>CAIKZJ010000438.1 GCA_903831845.1 uncultured Ignavibacteriota bacterium | reverse complement strand
CCTCGAGGGGGTGATTACATACACAAATTATGTCAGCCAATCAGATATATACGTTAATCAAAGTTATAATTACTTCCCAATTCCCCAGCAACCGGCAACAATAGTAAGGATATTTAAGTCAAGCAATAATGGTGCTTCCTGGGCCTTGATGTACAGTTATTCTGGGCAGCCTCTTCAGTCAGTATATATGACTAATACAACGTTTGTTAATTCTTCAACTGGAATTTTTGGCTTAACGTATGGAACAACTTCGGGAGTTTTTAAGACAACAAACGCCGGATTGAATTGGTCATTTGTTAATATTCCTTTTTCCGGTATCTACGTATCGTGTTGCAATTATCTAAATGATTCTACGCTTGTAGTTTTAGCCAATACAGGCGGTACCAGCTATCAGATTCTAAAAAGCACAAATTCCGGAAGTTCCTGGTCATCAAACACGTTGCCGCTTTCGGACTATAAGAATAATATGTATTTCGTGAATCAGAATACCGGTTTTATTGTAACCAGCAGCGGTTCATTGTTAAAAACTACGGATGCCGGATCATCCTGGAATGTTTTTAATTCTGGCATGACCGTAAACTTTACTGCAATTTCATTTTTGAATTTATCAACAGGATTTATAACAGGGAATACTGTCAGTAGTTCTCTTATATTTAAAACAACTAACGGAGGAGTTAATTGGAGTTTGCTGAGTTCTTCGGGATTGGAATATCTTTCATCGATATCTTGTCAAAATCCATCGTTTGTTTATGTATCCGGGGCTAACAGATTAATTAAATCAACAAATTCAGGGGAAAACTGGGACCAGATATTATCGTTTCAGAGTGTTGGTAACAGTTATGTGTCGTGCTTTAACAAAGATACATTGGTGGTTGGCAAGCTGAATGTTATATATAGGTCGTATAACGGAGGTACTTTCATAGAAGGTAATTCAACTTTACTTCCCGGGAAATTTGTATTGTTTCAGAATTATCCTAACCCGTTCAACAACAGTTCGAAGCTGAAAATTACTATTGCAAAATCAAGCAATATAAAGATTATAGTGTATGACGTAAAGGGAGTAGAAGTTAAGACATTGATAAATAAAAGAATGCAGTCCGGAACGCATGAAGCAATGTTCGACGGCAGCAATCTAAATAGCGGAGTTTATTTCTGTAAATTAATAGCTGACGGGTTCACGGAAACAAAGAAAATGATTTTAATGAAATAAAGCGAATAAGCTGCTTCGAATGATGAAATTGCAGAAACGTTCTCCGCAATCGCAAAACACTGAATGCATTCAGCAACGGAATGCTGGTTTATTTCAGAAGTATCATACGTTTTGTTTCGGTGAAAGAATAGGCGCCGTTGCCGGCCTTAAGTCTGTAATAATATATCCCGCTTACGTAATTGCTGCCGTTGAAAGAAACGCTGTATACTCCGGGCTTTTGTACAGCGGATACAAGTGTTGCGGTTTTCCTTCCAAGCTCATCGTAAACTTCCAGAGTCACTTTCGCTTCCTGCGAAATGCTGTATTTAATCGATGTTACAGGGTTGAAAGGATTCGGATAATTCTGGTGTAAGTCCGTCCGTTCCGGAGTTTCTGAAATATTCCCGCCCGTGCCCGTAATGTTTGACTGTCCGTATTTCACGACGGAATAATAATACATACCTACTGCATAAAGACTTTTATCGGGAGCAAGTACAAGACCTTTTCCGATTCCGGAATATAAATCTACATTGGCAATCCATGGATTGCTTCCGTCTGAATTGTACCTTATTGTTTCAAGTCCGTTATATGTGGTTCCGAGAGATGTTACTCCAACATTTCCTGTGATGTACACTTCGTTATCGGGTCCGACAATGGCATAATACGGCTCTTCCTCCCAGTTATTATTCAGTTTAAATCTTTTGTGCCAAATAAGATTTCCCGATGAATTCAGCTTTAATGTCAGCCATCCTTTGAACTGGCCGGCAATAGTACCGCTTCCTGTAATTAATATATTTCCGTTTGAATCGAAATTAATCAACCTGCCGTATTCTACATTTCCGAAATCAAAATATTTTTCCATAATAAGATTGCCCGTCGAATCGTATTTTAATAGCATCACGTCGTCATTTGTCGAACTATTCCACAAAGATCCGGTTATATAAGCATTGCCGCCGGCATCGGTTTTAATGCTGTGTCCTGCGGCGCCTGTTTTCTCCCTTGTCCAGAGTCTGGTTCCCGAATTGTTATATTTTACCGTCAATAAACCGCCGCTTAATCCGCCTCCTGTTACAAAAATGTTTCCGTTCTGGTCGAGTGCCAGATTATTAGGAGTATGGAATCCCGAATTCTGGTCGAAAGTGTCAAACCACAATTGCGTGCCGTCCGGTGAATATTTTACGGTGACAAAATCATGTGTAGCGGTATACTGCCATGCTCTTCCTGTTACGTATATATTGCCGCTGGCATCCGTAACCGAACGAATTGCAAAAGCCCGGGTTCCCGGAATTAAATTGCTCCATAATAAAGTACCGTTATTGTCGTATTTAATCGTCAGTAAACCGGTCTCTACAGGATTGCTGCTGTATGTTCTGGGGTAACCGGTAACTATGACGTTGCCCGACTGGTCTATCGACTGCCAGGTGGCATTTACACCTGTCTCGGGAATTGAAAAATTCTTTTGCCAGATCAGATTTCCCTGTGGACTGTATTTTGTGGTGATTATGTTACTGTGGTCCCCGGCGTGGCCTGTGACTATTACGTTTCCGCTGTTGTCAAGACCTATCATGACCCCGACAGGATATCCCGGAATATTGTTGATTACCCATTCCGTATTTACCTGCTGGGCATTAAGTCTGATATTGCAAACTAAAATGAGAATAGTTAAAACAAACTGAAATTTTGTTTTCATACCGATTCTACAATAATTATTAAGAATACTATTTATATTTTTAGAACAGATTTTGTTTAAAAAAGTTGATTGATTATTTTAATATTTACGGCGTGTTTTTTTACCGGTTTAAATCACGCTAAAACATAGTTTTACGGACAGGGCAGAATATCCCGCTTATAATTCGACGCATAATAACATGCAGGTCTCCTGAAATTATTTACCGGGATAATGTTAACCGGCTGCTTTTTAACGGGTTTTATGGTATTCGATATAACCTGTAAATTATTCATGCCTTTTGCTGATTTTCAATTCTCTGCATTTTTAAACGGATTAAAGCAATCTTCGATGGCCTCTTGATATTCTCATGCCTAATATTTAGTTTGTTGGAAAATTATTTTTTTGTAGGAGTGAACTATGAATTCAATTGTCAAACCCCTTTTGTTTATTCTTTTTCTCCAGCTTTTATCAGGAAGCGCTTACCCTCAGAAAGATCCCGGAAAAGACAGCCGATGCGATAAAGTATTCAGGATATCCGGCCCGAGAGCGGATGGAAACGGCACATGGACTTCGGAAGTGACGCTTCAGATAGCATGTAATGATTTTAAGCAAGAAGACATACCCAAGCAGCTAAGCAGCGAGGATAAAAATTATGACGGATATAATTATAAAAGGATTGCTCCGCCTACATGGACCTCTAACTGCGCCGGCCGCGTTTTTGAAAAACTTTTTAATAAAGGACCGATGACCTGGAACGCTACCGAGTTTGAAGATAAACTTCTTGTCTGGTTCGGCGAGAAAATATACAATCCAAGAGAAAACCTGACCTGGGGAGATGTCAGGCCGGGCGATGTTGTCATTTACCGCAAAGAAGGCAAACCTAAACATGTCGCCTATGTGGATGATGTTATCAAAAATCTCGGAATGGTGACGGATGTGATAATTGAATCCAAAGCCGACGAAGAGAGCGTTTTCCTGCATCCCATAGGACTGACGGAAAATATGTTCGATCCCCTCAAACATAATTACGGGGATATTTATATATACAGAATAAATACCGAAAAACTAAGGATTGAGGATATAAGCCCTAAATGCGAATGTCCGAAAACTCTTGAAAGTCAGACCCTGAAAGTCTCGAACGCAAAACCTGAAATCGTATATACAAGCGATATTCTCGAAGACGGAGCCGATTATCTGATTGAAGCATCAGGCACTGTCAGTGACTGGGATACCAAGAACCCTGAAGGAGTCGACGCCTGTTATTGCTATATTAAATGGCGCTGCCCGAATCCTGAACCATGGGGACAGCTGCTTTTCGACGATAAATCTATGCACCAGATTAAAGGCTCGACGATACCGTATACCGAAAGTCATAATTATTCTGTGCATTATAAAGGCACAGGCAAGAAAATGAAAATTCATTGCTATGACGCAATCGGCAGCTCAGGAGATAACAGCGGGTTCTTTACGGTAATTATCACGAAGCAAAGATAAATTCCGGACAGGTTTGCACAGACGGAAAAAAACTATTAAAATATTAAGCTATTAAAAAATCCCGATTTTGTACAGTCGGGATTTTTATTTTCATCGATAAACCTGCGGTCTTTCCGCAATCACTTTAATAACTCGGAAAGATTTTTCACACTATCAACATGATGATCAGTCAGGACGGCATTCCCCGCTTTCAAGTTCTTTTTTTACTTTCTCAAGACGCTTTTTCACTTGTTTGAAATGACGGATCTTGCCTTCAATTTCCTCTATCTTCGCTTTGAACATTTCAACCTGCTCCGCCCTTGAACTCGTGCTGCCATACCAGCTGTCGAGAAGTTTTCTTATTTCCGCCAGAGTGAAACCTACCTCTTTTGCGTCAATTATTATCTCCAGCCGCTCAACGGCGCCATCGTCATAATTTTTGTAATTGTTGGTTTTTATGTTTTCGTCGGCAATTCCCTTAATCAGACCTAAATTCTCGTAAAACCTGATGGTATGTATTGAAATCCCCGTTTTTTTCGATAATTCGTTTATCAGCATCGGAAAATTTATTTTTTAAAAAATTAAAGTATAGAGTATAGTCTATACTTGCGTGTTGTAAATTTATAGCATATTTTTGTTAAAAGCAAACTAATTAACAATATAAAGAAGGTTACAAAATGAAAAGCAAAATTGTTCTGATCACGGGTGCTACGCAGGGTATAGGGAAGGAAATTGCTCTGGCTTTGGCCAATAACGGACATCACGTCATTATACACGGGCGTAATAATACTAAATTACAAACCGTCGCCCGGGAGATTAAAAATGCTTCGGGTAATAACAACGTCGATATTATAACTGCTGATTTATTTTCTCTTTCTGAAGTGAAAAACATGGCGGATGAATTTAAGAGACGGTACGACAGGCTGGATGTTTTAATAAACAACGCGGGGGCGTTCCTCAACAAACAAAGAGAAGTTACGGGGGATGGGCTCGAAAAGACTATGACGCTGAATCTCTTTGCTCCGTTTCTTCTGATGAAGTCGTTGACGGATGATTTGTTAAAAAGTTCTTCCGCAAGAATAATCAACCTGTCTTCTGCAATGCACAGACGGGGAGGCAGGCCTGATCTGGGCGATGTACAATCAGAAAAAAAATACTCTCCGGCGAGAGCATACGGATTATCGAAACTGTATCTTATCTGGATAACCAGGTATATGGCAAAACAATTAGCAGATAAGGGAATTAAAAATATCACCGTTAATGCAACGCACCCGGGAGCTGTTGCCACGAACTTCGGGCAGGATTCAGATAAAGGATTTATAACAAATATGATTTTCAAAATTGCTTTGTTCTTTATGGATAAACCGTCTAAAGGAGCTGCTGCAAGTATTTTTCTGGCTACATCCCCCGAGGTAGAAAACATTACAGGTGAATTCTTTGACAATTAGTGTAAAATAGAAAAACCCGATGACCGCTATTATACCCCCGAAAACGAAAAAACAATCTGGGAGTATTGTGAAAATATAACAGGGAAATATCTTTGAATAGTGATTTCGCATTTTACGGCTTCAGTTCAGTTTATCGTACTTTTAAACGCCGATGTTTAAGATTTGAAAGGACTTAAATACGAAGAGTCTGATTGACTATAAATCATACCAAAAGAAGGCCGGGAAGTCATGCTATAAAATATTACAATTTAAATCCATTTAGATTAATTCAGCATTTCAGTAAGTTTGTAAATTAAAGTTTTTACAACTAATTAACTTACTATGAAAAAATCTATCGTCTCCTTCGCAGTTTTAATCAGCCTTATTTCATTCGTCTTCTTTTCGTGTAAATCCGAAACGGAAAAAACCGTCGGAGAAAAAAAAGAAAACATCACTACGAATAATGCTCCAAAGGAAAATACATCTTCAAAGGATAAAGTCGATACAAAGGAAGTAAAACTCACTTCCGAAGAGCAAAAGAAAATGAACATCTTTTTCAGCAATTTTTCAGAAGTTGGTTTGATGCCATTTGAAAGCGGAAAAATTGCCGATGAAGAATTAATTAACTTTGGAGTGCTTCATAATTATAAAAACAATTTAAGTAAGTTTGAAAAAGTCGACAACCTTAACTCGAAGATTAAGGAGGAACATATCTCAGCTTCGATTAAAAAATATTTCGGCAGGAATTTCAGCGGCCATAAATCGACTGGCGAATTTAAATACAAAAACGGCTACTACTTTATTCCACAGGCTGACGGCGAAGCGTTTACATTTTCGCAAGTGGATAAAATGAACGATATCGGCGGCGACAAATTCACCGCATACGTTAACGTATATTCGGCAGGTTCCGGGTGGTCGGGCGATGTTCACGCATCACCAAAAAAATGGGGCACAGGAGAGGGAAATCCTGAATTGACAGGTAAATTCAAGGCTACTGTGTTAAAAACCAACGGCCCGAATGGCGAAAGCGTCTATACTTTAATTGACTACATTAAACAATAAACTTTTAATTACAATACAAGTGAAAAAATTAAATATTCCGGCAATTGTTTTTACTGCGATAATTTCGATTTTAATAATTTCATGCGGCAGGAATACGGAGAAACAAACAACGTCCGCAAAAGATACAGAGGTAAAAAAAGAAACTGTAAAAGAAAACGAAATTAAGAATACTGTTCTCGAAGGGGTATGGATTTCAACTGATGACGCGATGTCGAAGGTTCAGGTTAAGGGTAATAACTGGATTGAAATGTACGAAGGAGAAAAAACAGATACGTTTAAATTCGCAATGGGAGATTCCTGCCTAGCAAATATAAACGCAAAGGCAAAACCGGACGGAAAATACATAACCGTTTACGATCCCGAGGGCAACAGATGCTTCTTTGTTGTAAACGTCAGCGACTCAAAACTAGAGTTATCTATCACCGGCAGGGGAAATACACTGACATATAAAAAGAAAAAATAAAACTGAATAAATTCAGATCTTAAAAGCGAAATTATATACTGAAATCAGTATATACAGTAAACTCTACTGATATGTTTTATTTATCTATTTGACGTACATCATTTTCTTCGTTTCCGTAAAACCGTTTGCAGTAAGTCTGTAAATATATACGCCTGTCGGCAATGCCGAGCCGTCGAAATATGTTTCATACGTTCCCGGGGCGAGAGGTTCGTCTATCAGCGTCTGTATTTCGCGTCCCGTTATATCGAATACTTTTAGCCTGACCGTGTTGCCGCCCGTAATGCGCATTGTCGGCAATGAGGGTATGCTAAAACGGATTATTGTTCCGGGGTTAAACGGATTCGGATAGTTTTGCGATAAGGAGTACGACAAAGGAATGTTTCCCGAGATCTGCTTAATTCCGATTTGTATCTCGGACAAACTGCGTCTCCATACTGAATTTGAACCGGTTCCTCCGAAAATCTTATTGTTTGTGATCAGCAGGGAATTTACACGCGTAACAAATTGGAATCCCTGATTCTTGTTAAGCCAGGAAGTTCCGTTGTCTGTAGACATGAATGTTCCGCCGTCGGTGCCGGCAAAAATGACGGTCCCCGAGACAATAAGCGAGTATATATGCAAATATACTAATCCGTTATTGACAGCAGTCCAGTTGGCTCCGTTGTTCGTGGATAAAAACACTCCGCCGGACTCCGTGCCTGCGAAAATATTGCTTCCCGATACGGCTGTGGAAGTGACTGATTGAGTTGTTAATCCTTTTAATGACCAGCTGCTGCCGGTATTTGTTGATAAATATATTCCCTGAAGAGTACCTGCAAAAATATTGCTTCCGGAAATTGTTAGTGTGTTGACGCTTAAGGATGTAAGTCCGCTATTAACCGCGGTCCAGCCCGTGCCGTTATTCGAAGATATGAACACCCCTCCGCTGTGAGTGCCGACTAAAATATTTGTTCCGGAAACCGCCAGTGAAGTTATATAAAAATTGGTTAAACCCGTATTTACGGCATTCCAGCTTGCGCCCGAATTAACCGATAAATATACGCCGGCGCTGTAAGTACCCGCAAAAAGATTTGTTCCCGAAACTGCAATTGCCGTAATGGATTGATTCGTCAGTCCCGTACTGATATTTGTCCAGCTTGAACCGTAATCCGTTGATTTGTAAATACCGTTACCGTCAGTTCCCGCAAATATATTTGCTTCCGAAGACGAAAGCGCCAATATTGACTGACATGTTAAACCGTTACTTGCAGCGGTCCAGTTAGAGCCGTTATTCGTCGTATAGTAGATCCCGCTTAATGTACCCGCAAACAGGTTCATTCCCGAAAATGTCAATCCGTAGACTGTCTGTCCCGTTAAACCGGCTGAAGACCAGTTGGTGCCGTTATTTGTCGTTAAATATACCCCGTTTGAAACTCCTGCAAACAATTTTGATCCGGATACTGCAAGCGAGTAAACATATTGCGGCGATAATCCAGCCTGATTCCAGGAACTGCCGTTGTTTGAGGACATATATACACCGCCTCCGTATGTACCTGCAAAAAGATTTGATCCCGAAACCGCAAGAGAAAGTATAATTTGTGTCGTAAGCCCGGCCGATACCCAGTTAGCGCCGTAATTCGAAGAAATGAATATGCCTCCGCTCACCGTGCCGGCAAACAGGTTAGTTCCTGAAAACACGAGCGTGCTGACGTTCTGAGCTAAACCCGTCGATGTCCAGTTTGCCCCGTTATTGGTTGAACGGAATACCCCGCCCAAAGTAGTGCCAGCAAAAAGATTTGATCCCGAAACCGCAAGAGAGTTTATATCCTGGCTCGTCAAACCGCTGTTTACAGCGCTCCAGTTTGTACCTCCGTTTGTAGATAGATATATTCCGTTGCCTTTGGTTCCAGCGAAAAGGTTCGTTCCCGAAAACACAAGCGAGCTTACGGTTTTGTTGGGCAGCCCGCTGTTTCTCGGGAACCAGTCTGTTCCGTTATTTGTCGAAAGAAATACTCCGCTGACTGTTCCTGCATACATATTGGGTCCCGAGGCAACCAGTGTAAAAGTTATCCCGCCGTTCGGACCCGTCTGAACCCACTGGCTGAAGCCGTTATCAACTATCAGCGAACAATTGAAAATTAATGCAAACACAAAAAAAATGGTTGACTTCTTCATTTTAATAAGGTTAATTTTTTGGTTTCCGAATATTTTCCGGCTGTTAAACTGTAGAAATAAATTCCGGACGGTAAGTTGCTGCCGTCAAACGTCACTTCATAACTTCCGGGTTTTAACGACTGGTTTACTAATGCTGCGACTTCCTTGCCTGTTATATCGTAGACCTTTAAAACTGTATTTACGCTGACCGGTATCTGAAAACCTATTATCGTATTCGGATTGAACGGGTTCGGATAGTTTTGTGAAAGTGAAAATGATTCCGGAATTTCTGTGCCGGTATTTCGGATACCTATCATTTCCGAAAGCGGACGCCTCCACACTGAACTTCCGCCCGTTCCCGCTATCAGGTAGCCGTTTGATATCAGCAAAGAAGAAACCAAAGGCGTAGTGGCAAATCCCTGGTTCATCTGTGTCCAGTTTGATCCGTTATTCGTGGTAAGGAATATGCTGCCGCCGGACGGTATAATGTCTGTTCCCGCAAACAGATTAACTCCTGTCAGTGCAAATGTATAACAGACTGAATTTGTTATTCCGCTGTTTACTGCGGACCAGGCCGCGCCGTTATTGGTTGATACGAATATTCCTCCCGCCGTCCCCGCAAAAATTCGGGTCCCCGAAACGGAGAACGACATAACGTTTAAGTTTGTCAGACCGCTGTTTACGGCTGTCCAGCTGCCTCCGTTATTTGTAGACTTGTAAACCCCGCCGCTGTAAGACCCTGCAAAAATATTGCTTCCTGATACCGCGAAGGCCCTTATTATACCACTGGTTAATGCGTTGTTTTTTGGAATCCATGAAGTCCCGTAGTCAGTTGACATATATATCCCGTTGTTTGTTCCCGCAAACAAATCCGTACCTGAAAAAAAAATTGCATTAACCCCGGTATTACCCATTCCGTTTGCGGATAAAGACCAGCTTCCTCCGTTATTTATCGATTTGTATATCTTTGACTCGGTTCCGGCAAATATATTATTATTCGATGCCGCAAGCGAAAATACCAACAGATTGGACAAACCGCTGTTGGCAGCACTCCAGTTTGCTCCGTTGTTAGAGGATACAAATACCCCCGAACCCCAAGTTCCGGCAAAGATATTACCCCCGTTGGAAACCAGACAATTTATATACTTATCCGTTCCCAGTCCGTTTGACGATTGTACCCACTGGCAAATGCCGTCATCAACAAAAAAGAAACTGTTGATGATTAAAAGATACACTAAAGAGAAGATTGTTTTTTTCATTTTAGTTTGGTTAAAATTTTTCCCTGATTTTTTCTGTTATACTTTCATGTTTGAATCCTGCATTAATATTATATTCTTGAGATGAAGTAATATTAATGCTTCAAATTATTCTGCATTGTCCTAAGTTCTGTGAAACGGATGCTGAAAATTCTGTCCGGTAAATCTGAAATAAGAGGTGAAATGAAAAATACGGAATTAGAACTGATATCTGTTCCTTTTGTATTATATTGTGCGGATTTCCTGTTCCTGATTCCTGTAAATGAGGGATGACGATCCTTAGGTTGTGTGCCTTCGATTAAAGATATTTGCGAAAAAGCAATTAAAGATATAATCGGTAAAACAAATAGTAAGAACTCTTCGACCATGTGCTCTCCCTTTACTCAATTAATTGAACAAAAATCGGCCCCCCGAAGCAATTCTTGCTAATATTATAATTGAATATAGGGGCAATATATTCAATAAAGCGGTGTATGTCAAGCAATAAAATCTACGGCGGCGTCAGCGCGTTCCGGGATCTTTACAGATTGTGCGGAAAATTTATTTTTATTAAAAGAGTATAAGCCCGTTAGAGTAACACCGATACCCTGTATTTATTTTTCCGGATCAATGCAGATACTCCCCGGGTATTTTTAAACATATATTAAGCATCCAGTGTCAGTATTATAATTTGTTTTTTTCCGTTTTACGGATTGGCAGAATTTTTTTCATTCCTGTCGGTTATATTATATTGAAGGGTTTTTTAAATGCGGGCTCCCGCATTCAGAATTTAGTTTGCAAGGGGGGTGATATTTGAACACTAATATTACTGAAACTAAAATTCAAAACCATGAAAACTGAAGCAGGATTCGTAGTTGAGGCGGGCAAAGCGCGCTTCGGCGAACACTTCCGGATGAAGGGCGTTACTCTTAACACGCTTGATCTGAAAGTGTCTCCAAAAGACACCGACGGCAGACTCGCCGTCTTCATACAAAAAGGTTTTACTCCCAACGGCGGACCGCCTTTCCATGTTCATCCGAACCAGAATGAAATGTTCTATGTCGTCGAAGGCGATTATTTTTTCCGCGTCGGCAATGACGAATACTTTCTCAAACCCGGCGATACTATATTCCTTCCGAAAGGAATCCCCCACGCCTTCATTCAGCTCGGTGAAACAGGCAAGATGCTCGTGCAGTACGAGCCCGCAGGACTGATGGAAGATTTTTTCAGAAGAACGAGCGAATGGACATCGCCTCCGTCGGAGGAGGAAATCCGAAAAGTTTTCGAGGACCACGACATGCTTGTTGTTGGTCCGCCGCTCACACTGAAGTACAGAATAAGTTGATCCGATTGCCCTCTGGGGGTATTAAATTAAATCCTGAAATGTCATTTTTTCATAAGACTTCAAGCAAAGCGGTCTCAAGCGAAAAACCAGGGCCGACTGCAGGCATCAGACAGTAACCGTCTTCAAAACCGTTCCTGAAGAATTCGTTCAGTACGTAAATAACGCTTGCCGAAGACATGTTCCCGTGCTCGCGGAGCGCCTTTCTTGTATTGTAGAATTTCCGCTCGTCTATTCCGAATGAATCCCGGTATGCGTCTATTATCTTCGCGCCTCCCGGATGCGCGATTAAATTCGTGATGTCTCCTGCGCTAAGTCCGCGCTTATCCAGGAAATCCCTTATGTCGTCTTTTACGTGAGTTGAAATTATTTTCGGTATGTCTTTTGAAAATATAACCCTGAAACCGTCGTCAAGAAAATCCCAGCCCATTATGTTAAGAGAGCTGTGGTAAAGTTTTGACATCGCGCCCGATATTTTAATTTTTTTCCTTCCGCTGAAATATTTTTCGTATGCGTTTTCTCCGGCTACAAGCACAGATGATATCCCGTCCGAAAAGAGCGATATCGCGATGAAATTGCTGACGGTGAAATCGTTTCGTCTGAATGTCAGAGAACAAAGTTCTGCGTTCACAACCAGAACCAGCGCGTCAGGATTGGAATCGGCGATTGCCGCGGCTTTCGATATTCCCGAAACACCTCCCGCGCAGCCCAGCCCCCATAAAGGATACCGGTTAATGTGCCTGTTCAGTCCGAGGTCGTTGATTATTACGGCGTCGATCGTCGGCGTGGCAAGTCCGGTTGAATTAATGTACAGGAAATCGGTTATCGTGCGCTTGTCCGCGCCTGTTCTGGCGAGCAGGTTTTTAACTGTTTTCCCGCCGTAAGATGCGGCTATGGTCTGATACAAGTCGTTGATCTCCTTGAAAGCATGCCCGTTCAGGAAGAAATCGTACGGAACGCAAAAATTTCTTGTTTCTATCTGCGTGTTTTCGAACACGTTGAGAAGCTTCGGGTACCTTTCTATGAGCGAGCCGAAATTTTCAACAGCGAATTTTCTAGCCGTCTGCTGCGGCTACCGGTAATCAAATGAAGTAACGTCAGTATCTATTATGTAAGGCATCGTACTTTTTCTTTATTAAACATTAACGGATTATTTAAAGTTATATCCGCGACAGCATAATGTCGTGTTTAATTTATTAAAGAAAAATTATATTCTTAAATGAAATCATTTGCAGCTTTACTCAGAGGTGTAAACGTAAGCGGCCGCAACATAATTAAAATGGCGGACCTTAAGCAAATGTTCGCAGATATGAATTTTGCGGACGTTCAGACTTACATACAGAGCGGGAATGTCGTTTTCAGCGGGCAGGATTCCGATACCGCGGTCATCGCCGGAAATATTTCGGCAATGATTCTTAAGACTTTCGGCATGACTGTTCCCGTTCTTGTTCTTGATACACTGATGCTGAAAAAAACAATCCTTGAAAACCCCTTCCTGAAGAATAAAAAGTACGACACGAAATTCCTTCACGTTACTCTGCTTTCCGGTTTGCCCGGAAAAGAGAAAGTCAGAGACATCGCTGGTGTGAAATACGGCGGTGACGAAATCGCGGTGATAGGCCGTAACGCTTACCTGTACTGCCCCGGCGGTTACGGAAATACAAAATTAAACAACGCTTTTATTGAAAAGAAACTCGGCGTGCCCGCGACTACGAGAAACTGGAAAACTATCTGCGTTCTTGCCGGAATGGCGGGGGTTCAGTAAGGTTAATCTTTTTCCCTGTTCTGTATTTCCCACGCCTTCATGTAAGTAAGCGCGTTAGTGAACACGTCGAAAAAGGTTATCATCAACCCTGTTATTCCGTCCCGGTATGCGCTCTTTACGAGAAACTGCCTGAGGAATGACGACACAGGTCTGAAGAACAGATCGTAAAATCCTATCTTCTTCTTCTTTGCCTTGTCAATTGCCTGCAGGGAAGAATAATGGTTTATTTTTCTGGTGTAATCCTGGATTGTTGATACTGTGAAATGCAGAAGGCTGCTCTTAATCATTCCCGTCTTTCCTTCTACTTCATATCCTTCGTGTACATCTCTCGGTGTTACCTTCGCCATGTCTTTTCTGAAAAATCTCATCTGGTAATCCGGATACCATCCGCTGTGCCTTACCGGCCTGCCGAGGAAATAACTTCTTCTGGGAATCCTGAATCCGTTTCTGTTGTGCGCCGTCTTCATCAGGTTCTGTATCTCTCCCATAAGCTCGGGAGTGCATCTTTCGTCCGCGTCGATAGGGAATACCCAGTCTCCGTTTGCGAGCGAAAGCGCGTATGCCCTCTGTTTCGCGAACCCCTCCCATTCTTTCCGGAAAACTTTATCGGTGTACCGCCGGGCGATTTCCACCGTTCTGTCTGCGCTGAAACTGTCGACAACGATTATTTCGTCGGCCCATTTTACGCTTTCAAGGCATTCGCCGATGTTGTCCTCTTCGTTCTTGCATATAACCGTCACTGAAATCATGTATCAAAATAGTAATTATACGCGCCCGCTTCAATTGATTCCGTAGAACTATTTTGTCAGATTGTATTCTCTTGATTATTGTTTTATTATTCTGCTAAAACAGTTATTTTTTAATACATAAAACTGAAAATATATTGTTATGAAAAAACTATTTCTGTTTTTCTTTGTCATATCGCTTATAACAGCCGAATCTCATTCACAGTGGAACATCGTATACTCGCCTTCTTACGCGCAGACAGTGTCCGTAATCAGGTTTTACAACAACGGTACCGGCTATTGCTCCAGTTCGCTTTATAACGGCTCGTATTATAATATTTACAAAACAACTAACGCAGGACTTAACTGGACAGCGCAGTATTCCGGCAGGACGGGTATGGGATTCACCGATCTCTGCGTGCGCCATCCCGATACGGCTTATTTCACCGGCATTTACGGTACGCTGCTAAGAACTTTCAACGGCGGCGTTACCTGGGATTCCGCCGCGCTCGGAAATTATGCGCACCTGCGCGGAATCACGTTCCTTAACAGTTTTACCGGATTCGCCGTGGGCGATAACGGCGTTATATGGAAATCTACAAATAAGGGCGTTAACTGGACGCTGCAGTCAACCCCTCTTACGACCAGTTTCAACAGAATCAGGTTTGTAAACCAGACAACCGGTTTTCTTTTTGCTTCTGCTAATTTCGTGTATAAAACAACGGATGCCGGAGCAACCTGGACGAATCTGAATTTTCCGTACATCGGCCCGATTGACTTCCTGCGTGAAGTCGTGTTCACGAATGAGAATACCGGTTATGTTTCCGGCGATATCGGTAGAATAAGGAAAACTACCGACGCGGGGGTAACATGGACAATGCTGACAACACCAACAACCGAAGCAATGTTCTCTATGGGCGCCGGCAGCGCCAACGTGCTCTTTGCCTGCGGGGGAACCGGAAAGGTTATTAAAACTACCGATGCGGGCGCGACCTGGACGCTCCAGCAGACTTCGTTAAACGAAAACCTTTATGGAATGGCTATGGTCTCTCCCGATACGGGTTACATCTGCTCCTGGAGCGGTAAGATTCTTAAGACTACAAACGGCGGAACAGTCACCGCTGTCGGCGGAGAAAATGAAAATGTTTCCGGATATTCGCTGGAACAGAATTATCCGAATCCGTTCAACCCAACAACGTCAATTGATTACACGCTGCCGTTGAGCGCAGATGTGGAAATAAAAGTCTATGATATTTCGGGCAACGAAGTGTCGTCTGTTTTTAAAGGCAGACAGCAGGCCGGTTCGCACAGTGTCATCTTCGACGGCAGGGGATTATCCTCCGGAATTTATTTCTACGCGCTGTTCTCAGACGGTCTCAAAATCCAAACACGAAAAATGATGCTGATAAAGTAAAATAAAAAACCCCGCTTCCGCGGGGTTTTTTGATAATCTTATTCGAAAGTCTATTTCATTATTTTTCCGTTCTCGATCTCGTCCGCCAGCCTCTTTGCCTTGTACATGTTCTTCACGGCTTCAAGCAGTCCGCGTGAATCGACCGCGATAGTACGGTTGTAATCCGTGGTGTATATGTATCTTCCCGGCAGACTCTCGATGTTGCCGTCAAACACAAGGCCGACAACTTCTTTCTTCGTGTTTATAAGCGCGCTTCCCGAATTGCCTCCGATTATGTCATTCGTCGTGGCGAGGTTGAAAGGCGTTTCCAGCCTGAATTCCGGCGGGGGAGTCTTCCATCTTTCGGGAAGCATCCACGGCGATTTCTTTTCGTTGCCGTAGTATCTTTCATACAACCCGAAGAAAGTGGTGAACGGCTGCGCCAGCGTGCCGTTGTATTCGTATGTTTTTACTTCGCCGTCCGAAATCCTCAGCGTAAGCGTCGCGTCCGGAGGTATCGTCGTTCCGTATATGTCGAAAATTATCCTGCCAAGATTCTGAGCGTTTACTTCAATTCTCGCCTGCGCTTCTTTCTGTTTGGTTGAAAGTTCATCGTATCTCGCTTTCGAATCGACAAAAAACTTCACAAGCGGGTCGGATGATTTCGTTATCTCTTCCTTGCTCATTCCCGCGAGCCTGAATGCTCCCTCTTTAGTAACGCACATCGCGTTTCCGAGTATGTAATCAACCAGCTCGTCTGCGCTTCTGTTTCCGAAAGCGCTCTTTACAGCCGCGTTGTCTTTTCCTAATTTAGTCAATATAGTTTCGCAGTCGAATTTCAGGAGCGCCTTCTGGTATTCAGGATCGATGTTTCTATACTGTACCTCAAGAAGCGAATCCTTAACGGGCTTGTCTTCCGTTTTATTCCTGAATATCATTCTTGTCGCCGTGAAATATCTCGAACTGTACCTCCCGCCCGCATCGTAACCCGCGAGTTCATTGAATATCTTCGAATAATCTCTGCAACCCGCTTCAATCTCGTCCCATATGTTTCCGTACTTGCTCTTAAGTTCAGGTTTTGAATTTACTATTGCTCTCAAATGGTTTTCAAAATCTTTCTTCCTGTCCATCATCACCGGGTCCTTCAGAGCTTTTATCTGCCCTTTGAATACTTTCTGCGAGTTCATGACGCCAAGCCACGCGTCCTGGTATTTCTGCCTCTTCTCGTCGCTCTGCTGTATGTATTTGTCGAGATATTCAGCCATGTAGTTAAGCCCTTCCAGACGGCTAGGAATCTGATAATCCCTGGCGAATTCAAGCTGCGCGTAGGTCTTCAGACGCTCCGTGCTTCCGGGATTGCCTATAACGAAAAGCGGTTCGCCTACTTTCGCGCCGTTGCTGCTCCAGCTGAAGTGATTTGCCGTCTTGTAGGGCTGTCCGTTTTCGTAAACCCTGAAATACGCCACGTCTAATCCGTATCTCGGATATGTGAAGTTATCCGGGTCACCTCCGAAATGCGCTATGTTGTTCTCGGGAGAAAACACAAGACGCACGTCTGTGTATCTCTTGTAACAGTAAAGCATATACATGCCGCCGTTGTAAAACGTTATCACGCTGCACTGAAGCCCTGTTTCGCTTTTATACTTCGCTTCGATTTCCTTAATCTTGTCCGTCTTGTTCTTCGCCTTTTCTGTATTTGTCTTTCCGGATTCAATAGCGTCCTGAACTTCCTTCGTTACGTCAACAGTGTTTATAAGCTGGTCGACCCAGAGTCCGGGAACCGGCCTTTCATCCGCAAGCGTTTCAGCCCAGAATCCTGTCACGCTGAAATCCTCGCCGGGTTTCGTCACTGACGTAACATAACCCCTTCCGCAGTGATGGTTCGTCATAACAAGTCCGTCTTCCGATATGAAAGACGCTGAACACCCGTTGCCGAAACGCAAAGCGGACAGCTTGACGTCGTTAAGCCATGCCGCGTCCGGCTTGAAACCGTATACCTGGTTGAAATAATCGGCAGGAGCGTGTTCGAACGTCCACATCTTGCCGAGATCGAATTTATCGGACTTTTCCTGAGTTATTCCGGTACCGGAAAACAGGAACGCCAACAAAAAAATAAATAACGTAAATGCTCTTTTCATTTTAATTTGGATTTTATAATTTACAAATATATAGGCAATTACCGAGAAATTTGAGGATAAAAGTTTAAAACACTCAGAAAAAAAAGGGCTGTTTCTCGGTTATCTCATCCGGGTTTTTTAAACCTGAATAACCTGTAACAGCCCTCTGAGGGTACCGCAAATAAATTATCATTTCACAGAAAAAATAATCAGGCTGTTCCTAATACATTTCACCCGACTTTGCTGCAAGCAAATATTTTTCACGAAAATAAAAAAGGGCTGTTTCAAAGTTATCTCATCCGGATCAGGACTAACCTGACTAACTTAGAACAGCCCTCTGAGGGTAGTTAAGAGAACACACTCTTGTAAACTTTTTAAAAGGGCTGTTTCAAAGTTATCTCATCCGGATCAGGTTTAACCTGACTAACTTAGAACAGCCCTCTGAGGGTAGTTAAGAGAACACACTCTTATATAAAATCTTCAAAGAACAAACCGCTATTTCAGCAGCACCATTTTTCTGGTACTGACAAAATCACCGGTGATAATCTTGTAAAAATAAACCCCGCTCGGCAGTGAACTGCCGTTGAAGTCGATTTCGTACGTTCCCGGGCTGAGGTTCCTGTTCAGTATGGTTCCCATTTCCCTGCCCGATATATCGTAAATTTTTATTGTCGTTAAAAAACTACCCAAACCCTGCACTGATGATGCTGGTCTTGTAATATCGAATTTGATCTTTGTTGAGGGATTGAACGGATTCGGGTAGTTCTGATACAAATTACACGTAACAGGTATGCTTTCACTTATCTGCTTTATCCCTATTATTAACCTGTTAAGGTAAAAATTGATAGAATCAAGATTAGTTGTCGGAGTCATCGTTACGTTCACGCTGTCTCCCTTAAAACCTATCCTGTCGACCACAACCCTTAATGTGCCGGTCGGCAGAGATGTTATGTGATATATTCCGTTGTAGTCTGAAATGGCGCACCCGACGTATGTTTCGCCGTTCTTAATGCTTATTACAGCGTCCTTTAAATTGCCCAGCATCGCGTCCGTCAGTCTCATTATCCTGCCGTTAACCGAATTGTTGGCTATTGAATTGCTTATCCGCCTTGCGTAAATGTTTACGTTGTTCATGTTGCCGGTCGGATACAGCGTTATCATCTGATACCAGTAAGGCGTACCGGGATAATAAGAAATTATGAAATCCCTTACAGGCTGCGAATTCGGATAAACGCCGATGTCGACAGTGTCCTGCGGCACGTGCAGAAGAGTGTATGCTCCGTTCGGCTCGATATCCGTCGAGTCGAATACTATTATATTGGCGGTGTTTCTGTCGTACTTGAAAGCCTTTACGGTTCCCGCTATTATCGGCTGATTGTTGTCCGAATATCTTGCATATCCAGATATTGTCACGAAGGGCGGGGGAATGTTCATGAACGTCCAGTTCGCGCCGTTATTCGATGACTTGATAAGCAGAGCGCCGTTATTGCCGTAACCGCCGACGAGTATGTTGCTGCCCTTTACATCCATTGTGGACGGAGAAGCGTTCAGCGGAACGTCATAATAGAAGTAATCCCAGTTCGAACCGTAGTCGTTCGAACGCAGTATCCTGTTGTAATCGCCGATTATGTAAAATGTATTCTGCGAGTATTTCATCGCGTAATTGTCGGATTCCTGTATCCATCTTACAGACCAGGTCTGACCCCTGTTCGTCGTCTTTCCGAAATTAAGATACCAGCCTTTATCATCGCCGTTATCCTGGGATGAAAATCTTGAACAGTAAACGCCTGTGTTTACAGTCGTGAAACACACGTCCATCACATCGTCCGGTCTTCCCGTATCAAGTATTATCCAGCTGTTACCTCCGTTCGAAGAATATAGAATGTAGCCGTCGCTAAGCCCTGCGTATATGTTGTTTGTGTCGAGCGTGTAAATGCTCTTTACTGAAAATGGCAGCGGGTAGAGGTTCGTCTTAAACCAATCCAGTCCCCCGTTCGTAGTTTTGTAAATCGACGAACCCATACCCGGGCCGTTGCCGTACAAGAAACCAACTCTTTCGTTAGCGAATGTCATCGGAGTTACCCATAAATCACCCGGCGATGATATCCTTGTCCAGGTGTCGCCGCCGTTCGTCGTTCTTCCGATGTATGTTTCAAACTGGTCGGAAACACCCGCGACTATTCCGGTCGATGAATTGAAAAATGTTATGTCCCAGAGATTGTATGTTCCGTTTTCGATTTTTCTCGACGTCCAGTTCGTTCCCGCATTTGTTGTCTTGGCGAACATTCCGTCGAATCCAACGGCAAACCACTCGTTGGTGTTGAGCATCTTGACCCTGGTTACTCCGGTGTAATTGTGGGCAGATGCTGCCGAAAAAAAGATGAGTAATATTAAAATCGTTAATGTGTGTCTCATAACTCCCCCGTTCTACCTCTGATTAAGTTTTGTGTGTGTCCCTCTAAGGCAGATGCAATATTTAGTAATTTTATAAAATATCATATTTTAATGCTATACATATTTATATAATATTTAATAATTGCCTTTCCTGTATTGCTCGGTTGTAAATGACCTTTCCCAGACGTTGTCGAAAACGTCCGCCATACTCTCTGCGTAATCCTTGTTCTTAACTATGATATCCGCCTCGTTGTATTTCGGAACAGTCTTGTCGGCTATGTTCATGAAAACAACTTCGCGATCGAATATAGTGAAATTAGGGATTTTCTTCTTGCTTAATCGTACCTGCTCCCCGTAATTCTCGAATTTTTTGAAAATCTCTATCAGCTGGGACGTGGGTATCTCCGTCCACTTCTCGTTCCTTCTTACCTTGAACGTTCCGTTTACTTCGTAAATCGACTTTATCACTCCGCCGTTCTTTATGAACTTCGCAGCTGTTTCGTCGACTTCCTCGGAAATGTACATCTCAAGCCTTATCATGAAAAGTATTTCCTTTTTCGCGTTTTTCAGAAGCTCCACGAACTTCGCTTCCCTGTGCTGGTTGTATCCCCTGATAAGCTCAATGCGTGAGGTCTTGCTTTCCTCGGATTTCGAGCGGTATAACGGCTTGAGGTTTGTGAAAATTTCATTGTAACTCTTTTCCTGCCTTTCCTTCTCCTTCTGTATGTTCATCATTATCTTGTCAAGTATCACGTCAGGGTCTATCATCTCGTACTTCAGTATCGTGTTCGTGTCTATCTCGTTGCAGTAACCCTTTTCGACAAATGATTTAAGCACGGGATAAACATCCGTGCGCCTTACATCTGCAGCCTCCGCAATCTCGGATGCCGACATGTGATGCCCCTGAAACAAAGCGACGAATATCTTCGCTTCGTATTCAGTGAATCCGAGTGACTTGAGCCTTATTGTAAAATCATCTGTCAAAATTGTTGTAGATTAAATCTAATACAATTTAGAAACATTTTTTGTTATTGTCAAGTGCTTTTTTTCGCGAAAAACAGCGATTTTTAAAGATCAGTAGTTAGTAGTTAGAAGTTAGTAGTTAGAAGTGCGGGATTCGAGAACTCCACTAACAATGAATAAATCCTTGCATTTACGCTTGTTGAGACACTCATTGATGTCAGTGTCTTACAGTTCGCAATTAAAACTAGATTCTAAATTCTAGATTCTTGATTCTGGAATAGCTCTCTTCTAACTACTAACTTCTAACTACTAACTACTAATCGAAATGCTTTCACTTACAATTGAATTACAAAAAGAATAATGCTATTTTACTCGCGGAAATTTTATAAACATATTTTTGTTTCATATGGGTAAGAATGCCTGTTGAGAACAACATTAAACTGGTTCTTCATAACGGATTGGTAATAAAGGGGAAGTCCTTCGGCCACCCCTCTTCGACGTCCGGTGAAGTTGTTTTCAATACCGCCATGACAGGCTATCCCGAAAGTCTAACAGACCCATCTTATAAAGGACAGATACTTATTCTCACTTATCCGCTCGTCGGCAATTACGGCGTTCCTTCTGACGAAACCGAGAATGACCTTCTTCTGAATTTTGAATCCGAAAGAATTCACGTCTCGGGACTTATTATATCCGATTACTCTTTCCATATGAGCCACTGGAAAGCTGGGAAGTCGCTTTCGCAATGGCTCAACGAAAATAATGTTCCTGCTATCTACGGTGTAGATACGCGCATGCTCACGAAGGTAATCCGCGAATACGGCACGATGCAGGGGAAAATCGTTTATGAAAATAAAGAACCCGAACACTATAATATAGAAGTGGCTCATCCCGTCAGGGAGGTTTCCTGCAAAGAAGTGTTAACCTACGGCTCCGGAAAACATAAGATCGCTCTCGTCGACTGCGGCGTGAAATATAATATTATACGCAGACTGCTTAAACGCGATACCACTGTAGTCCGCGTACCATGGGATTATGATTTCAATAAACTTGATTATGACGGACTCTTTATTTCAAACGGTCCCGGCGACCCGAAGATGTGCACGGATACTATTAATAATCTTACAAAAGCGATAAAAAATGACAAACCCGTTTTCGGTATATGCCTCGGAAACCAGCTGCTGTGTCTGGCTTCAGGCGGCGATACATATAAACTGAAATACGGGCACAGGAGTCATAACCAGCCCGTAATAAAAAGCGGTTCTGAAAAATGCTACATTACTTCGCAGAACCACGGGTACGCTGTCGATTCAAGATCTCTCGGTAATGACTGGTCGGTGTTCTTCACTAACCTTAATGACAATACGAACGAAGGCCTTATACATAAAAAGAAAATGATTTTCTCAACGCAGTTTCATCCCGAAGCATCAAGCGGACCGACTGATACGGATTTTCTTTTCGATATGTTCATAGACAATATTAAAAAGCATAAAAAGGGTTGAAGGAAAAATTCAGAAAAATATTACTTCTCGGCTCGGGCGCGCTGAAAATCGGCGAAGCGGGCGAATTCGATTACTCCGGCTCGCAGGCGCTTAAAGCGCTTAAGGAGGAAGGCATTGAAACTGTTCTCATAAATCCGAACATAGCCACAGTCCAGACGTCTGAAGAGATAGCCGACAAAATATATTTCCTTCCCGTCACCCCGTACTTCGTCGAAAAGATAATTGAAAAGGAAAAACCGGACGGAGTGATGCTGTCCTTCGGAGGACAGACCGCGCTTAACTGCGGCATAGAACTATTTAAAACCGGCGTTTTTGAAAAATACTCCGTGAAGATTCTCGGCACACCCGTCGAAGCGGTTATCGAAACCGAAGACAGGGAACTATTCGCGAATAAACTTAAAAGTATTGACGTAAAAACCATTGACAGTTTCGCAGTGAATTCTGTCGAAGACGCTGTCGTCTCCGCCGCTAAACTCGGCTACCCCGTCATCATTCGCTCCGGTTTCACTCTCGGCGGACAGGGCAGCGGATTCTGTTCGGATGAAAAAGAACTCGCCGAACAGGCGACGAAAGCGTTCTCGCATACGAATCAGATACTTATAGAAAAATCGCTCAAGGGCTGGAAAGAGATCGAGTACGAGGTAGTACGCGATAAATACGACAACTGCATCACCGTATGCAACATGGAGAACTTCGACCCGCTCGGGATTCATACGGGTGAAAGCATTGTGGTTGCGCCCTCGCAGACTTTGTCGAATCATGAATACCATAAGCTCCGCGAGATCGCTATTAAGATTATCCGCAGCATCGGAATCGTCGGGGAGTGCAACGTGCAGTACGCTCTCGATACGCATTCGGACGATTACCGTGTCATCGAAGTGAATGCCCGGCTTTCGCGTTCCAGCGCTCTGGCGTCCAAAGCTACCGGATATCCGCTGGCGTTCGTTGCCGCGAAACTCGCGTTTGGTTACGGTCTGTACGAACTTAAGAATTCCGTTACGAAGAACACATCCGCATGCTTTGAGCCCGCTCTCGATTACATAGTCTGCAAAATTCCCAGATGGGACCTGGGGAAATTCAAGGGCGTGTCGAAACAGATCGGAAGCAGCATGAAGAGCGTCGGTGAGGTGATGGCGATAGGAAGGAATTTCGAAGAGGCGATACAGAAAGGCCTGCGAATGATAGGGCAGGGCATGCACGGATTCGTCGGCAACCGCGAACTCGAGATTGCCGATGCTTCAACTCTCGAAAACGAACTGAAGAATCCCACCGACTCGCGTATTTTTGCAATCGAGGAAGCGTTCGCTTCAGGGATGGATATAGATAAAATCCATGCGCTTACAAATATAGATAAGTGGTTCCTGTTTAAATTAAGAAATGTGCACGAACTTTCCGTTAAGCTTTCTGAATTTTCCGATATTAAAGAACTGCCGGACGGGTTCCTTCTCGAACTGAAGAAAAACGGTTTCTCCGATTTCCAGATTTCAAAAATTCTATGCGCGAATTCGGGGAAAGATGTTACCGAATATTCGCTTGAAATCAGAAATTACAGAAAGACGAAAAATATACTTCCCTGCGTAAAGCAGATTGACACGCTTGCCGCGGAATATCCCGCGCCCACGAACTATCTTTACGTTACTTACAACGGCAGCGAAAATGACGTTTTGCCCGAAGAAGGTAAGAAGATCACCGTGCTCGGCTCGGGCGCTTACTGCATAGGAAGCAGCGTGGAGTTCGACTGGTGTTCCGTTAACGCGCTGAATACAATCAGAAAGAACGGATACAAAGGGATTATGATAAACTACAATCCCGAAACTGTCAGTACCGACTATGATTCATGCGACCGCCTTTATTTCGAAGAACTCTCTTATGAGCGCGTGATGGATATCCTCGAGTATGAAAATCCCGATGGCGTGATTGTTTCCACCGGCGGACAGATTCCTAACATACTCGCGCCCCGTCTGCATAAGGCGGGAGTCAGGATTCTCGGAACGTCCGCTGTAAGCATAGACAATGCCGAAGACAGGCATAAGTTCTCGTCGCTTCTCGATAAACTCGGAGTCGACCAGCCGAAATGGAAAGAGCTTACGAGCATGGAGGAGATAAAGCAGTTCGTTTCATCTACGGGCTATCCCGTTCTCGTGCGGCCCTCATATGTGCTGTCAGGCGCGGCGATGAACATCGTTTCGAACGATACCGAACTCGAGCAGTTCCTCAAGCTTGCATCCAAGGTTTCAAAAAAATATCCCGTCGTTGTTTCGGAGTTCATAGAGAACGCCAAGGAACTTGAAATCGATGCCGTGGCGAAAGACGGCGAAATAATGGCTTACGCTATTTCTGAACACATTGAATTCGCGGGCGTGCACTCGGGCGACGCGACGATAGTTTTTCCCGCTCAGAAACTGTACATTGAAACTATACGCAGGATCAAGAAAATCAGCAGGCAGATTTCAGGCGAGTTGAAAATATCGGGGCCGTTCAACATTCAGTTCCTCGCGAAAGATAACGACATTAAAGTGATAGAATGCAATCTCCGCGCGTCGAGAAGTTTTCCGTTTGTATCTAAAGTTCTGAAAACAAACTTCATAGAAATTGCCGCAGAAATAATGATAGGAATGGAAGTGCAAAAGCCAGTTAAATCGATTTTCGATCTCGATTACGTCGGCATAAAAGCCCCGCAGTTCTCTTTCTCAAGATTGCAGAAAGCCGATCCCGTCCTCGGCGTTGAAATGGCGTCGACGGGCGAAGTGGGGTGTCTGGGAGAGGACTATTATGAGGCGATACTCAAAGCAATGCTTTCCGTCGGATATAAGATACCCGAGAACAATATACTGCTTTCGACCGGTCCGGCGCGTTCGACGATAGAACTGCTAAACAGCGCGCGAATGCTTTCCGAGAACGGATACAACCTCTTCGCGACAGCCGACACCCATAATTTCCTGAACGCTAATGGTATTGAATCAACACTTCTGCATCTTCCCGGCGATAACAAATCGCCAAACGTGCTCGATTACATTCAGAACAGGATTGTGGAACTTGTGGTTAATATTCCGATGAGTCTTTCGAAGGACGCTCTCGACAGCGATTATAAAATCAGAAGAGCGGCCGTCGATTTCAACGTGCCGCTCATAACAAACTCTCGCCTTGCTTCCGCGTTCATATACGCCTTCTGCAGAAAAGAACCAGTCTCAATTAAAAGCTGGCAGGAATTCTGATCAGTTAACGTCCAGCATTTAACAGTTAACAATTAGAGCATGCTTATTTCTTCTATCTACTAACTTTTTTAGATTATCAGCTCTAATCGTTAAATGCTCAATGTAAACTGCTAATTGTAAAATTTATTCTCTGCCAAACATCGTATATCTCGTCTGCGCCGAGAGTACCGTCTTGCGCAGGCGTATGCTTTTCGGGGTAACCTCAACCATTTCGTCTTCGTTTATGAACTCGATCGCTTTTTCGAGTGTCATCGCCGATACGGGCGTCAATATTATCCCTTCGTCCTTGCTTGACGCTCTCATGTTCGAGAGTTTTTTCGGCCTGCATGCGTAAACGTTGATGTCGTTGTCGCGGTTGTGCTCCCCGACTATCATTCCTTCGTATACAGCTTCACCGGGAGTGACGAAGAGTATTCCCCTCGGCTCCAGATTGAATAAAGCATATCCTGTCGTTTCACCTTCCCTGTCCGATACTATCGAACCCGTCATTCTCAACGGATAATCGCCCCTGTACTCTTCGTATCCGTGCAGGTAACTGTTCATTATTCCCGTACCCTTTGTGTCTGTAAGAAATTCGTTCCTGTACCCGATAAGTCCTCGCGATGGTATCGAGAATTCAATCCTCACCCTTCCAGTGCTGTGGTTCACGAGATTTATCATCCTTCCTTTTCTCTGCGACAGTTTGTCGGTAACAACTCCGATAAACTGTTCCCCGCAATCGATGAACAGATGCTCTATCGGCTCGAGTTTCTTCCCGTTCTTTTCCTTGTAAATCACATGCGGCCTGCCGACGCTCAATTCGTAACCTTCTCTTCTCAATGTCTCGATTAATATTACCATCTGAAACTCGCCGCGCCCTTTAACGATGAAACTATCGGCGCTGTCCGTGTCTTCAATCTTCAATGCGACGTTTCTAAGAGTTTCCTTGTAAAGACGTTCTCTTAGTTTTGTCGACTGAACGTACTTTCCTTCTCTTCCCGCGAAAGGCGACGTGTTAATCGAGAACACCATCGAAATCGTGGGCTCGTCAACGGCAACTCGCTTCAGTGCTTTTGGGTTCGATTGCGAGCAAATCGTATCGCCGATATGCACGTCTTCAATTCCCGCCATTACTACTATATCGCCGGGTTCGGCCGATTCGACCTCGCCGAGCGAGACACCCTGATAAACCTGCAGTTTGGATATCTTCAGTGGCACCGCAACGCCTTCTTCGTTAATGCAAACCAACGCGTCGTTTATCTTTGCCGTGCCGTTGGCGACCTTGCCGATTGCCAGCCTTCCCACATAATCCGAATAATCTAGATCCGCTACGAGCATCTGGAAAGTCTCGTCCGGGTTGTAAGACGGTCCGGGTATTTCTTTCATAATCTCATCGAAAAGCGGACTAAGGTCCTTGCCTTCGTCTGTCAGATTTCTCATCGCGAATCCCTGCTTGCCTACCGCGTAAAGAACCGGAAACTCTATCTGTTCTTCAGTTGCGTCAAGATCGATGAACAGGTCGTAAATCTCATTCAGTACTTCAGCCGGGCGCGCGTCTTTCCTGTCAATCTTATTTATTACGACTATTATTTTCTTTTTCGATTCAAGCGCTTTCTTCAGCACGAACCTCGTCTGCGGCAGCGGGCCTTCGGAAGCGTCGACGAGCAGAATCGCTCCGTCAACCATCATAAGAGCTCTTTCAACCTCTCCGCCGAAATCGGCGTGGCCGGGCGTGTCGAGTATGTTAATTTTTATACCTTCCCATGTTACCGAACAGTTTTTCGCAGCGATTGTAATTCCTCTTTCGCGTTCGAGATCCATATTATCCATAAGCCGTTCTTCGACTTCCTGATTCGAGCGGAAAAGTCCGCTCTGCCTGAACATGTGGTCTACCAGCGTTGTCTTTCCGTGGTCAACGTGGGCTATAATTGCTATGTTTCTTAAATTTTCGTTCGTTTTTAATGATTTTGTCAAACTTTGTCCTTTTTTATATACGTTTTAACCCAAAATACCTCATATGAATTTCAATTAATATGTAATTTTAATGCTTTATTATTTCAGCAGTTTATTGTGTCGATTTTTCCGTCAGAAACTAAATAAAACACTTCCTGTTATAGATTTATACATTTCTTAAATCAAAGGGGAGAACGAAATGATAATCGTCCGCAATGTTTTCCGGCTCAAATTCGGAAAAGCAAAAGAAGCAAAAACTCAAATCAAGGAAGCTGTTGAATTCAATAAATCGTTCGGCGTAAAACATGTACGCGCGATGATGGATCTAACAGGTCCTTCATACACTCTCGTCTTCGAAACGGGGCATGATTCTCTTGCCTCATTCGAAGCCGATCTCGGAAGAATATTCGCCGACAAAAAATGGGCGGAGATGTACGAGAAACTCAAACCTCTCTGCGAATCGGGATACCGCGAGATATTCACGGTTGTCGACTGATAACAGAAACTCATCCCCGGAAACACCGGGGATGAGTTTTACTTTGGATGATTTTTAAAAACCATTATTCGCCGCACAGTAACTGTCTTGATGATGGCAGTAAAATCGTACACAAGTAAATCTGACGCTCTAAAAGCAGTAAAAGAATCCTCTGCTGTCGATTGCTATACCCACTGCAAAAAATAATACAGTTACAGCTGCTGATATACCTAGGACTAATAGCGAAGTTGTTAAGATGTTTAATACAGGTTTTTCCGTCTTTATCTTTTGTACGTCATCCAGCTTAAGGTAAATCAGGTTCCTGACAAGTTTATAAGTTTGTTTCTGCCCGGCTGTCTTATTGATCACAGTATCAAATTTACTTATCTCAAATACATTTGTAAGGTCATCCCTGCTTTTCAGGAAAACAGCCCTGTCGTGTTCATTTAATCTTATCGACGAATCTTTCTTTATCACAAATTCTGTGTAATTTAATCCGTTCGGATCCTCAACCTCATTTTCAAAGTCGTCGCTCAAAAAAGTATTCTTTTCTGATGTGACGCATGAGTTCAGCGACAGCATAAACCCCAGGATTATTATATATATTATTGGACCGAACAGGAATTTGTTAGACGGCTTATTTATTATTCTGAATATCATAACACGCCCCTTTTGTTTGATATCAAGCTAATTGTTCTGCCTTGTCCGTTTGTCACGGTTCTGTCTCTCAAATGTCAAAAATCTGTAAAATGATCTGATGACGGGGAAATCCAAGGTTATTTCCGGATACAAATAATTTTAATGCAGAAGGCTGATTGTTAACCGCTAACTGTTAAATGTTAATTGAAAAATTCCTTGTCAGAAAATCGGTAGCGCTTCAAATCCTTTAAGCGTATTTTTGTATAAAAAGAAATTAATGCTTACAGACAGAATGATGTATAACGCGCTGCTGAGGAAAGACTCTTCTTTCGAGGGAATTTTCATCGTAGCGGTAAAAACAACCGGAATTTTCTGCAGGCCGACGTGCTCGGCGCGGAAGCCGAAGTTTGAAAACGTTGTTTTCTACAAAACTTCAAAAGAGGCGCTCCAGCACGGGTTCAGGCCGTGCAGGATGTGTACGCCGCTTGATCTGCCTGCGCAATCTCCGGATTATATTAAGAAACTTATTAAAGAAATAAATGCGAATCCGTCGAAGAAGATTAAAGACTACGACCTCTTCCTTCGCGGTTTGGAGCCGAATAAGATAAGAAGATGGTTTAAGAAAAATCATAACATGACATTTCAGACTTTTCAGAGAATGATGAGGATAAACAACGCGTTCAACATGATGCAGTCCGGCGAGAAAGTCGCGGGCTCGGCATTCGATTCCGGTTATGGCTCTCTCAGCGGATTCAATTCGTCTTTCAAAAACATTTTCAATGAACCCCCTGCAAAATCTGCGGCTATGAACGTTATAAACATTAAAAGAATAGAAACGCCCGTGGGTCCCATGTACATATGCGGAACCGGAAAAGGGATATGTATGCTCGACTTCACGGACAGACGCATGCTCGAAACGGAATTCAAAGAACTGAAGAAATATTTTAAAGCGGTCATACTACCCGGCGAGAACAGATATTTTCCGCTTCTCGAAAAGGAACTTACGGAGTATTTCGCGGGGGAACGAAAAACTTTTACTGTCCCGCTCGATACGCCCGGCACGGATTTCCAGAAATCCGTCTGGGAAACACTTAAGAAAATCCCGTACGGAAAAACCGTCTCTTATAAACGTGAATCCGAAATGATGGGAAAACCGTCTGCGGTCAGAGCCGTCGCAAACGCTAACGGACACAACCGCGTTTCGATTATCATACCCTGCCACCGCGTTATAGGCGAAAACGGCACGCTCACAGGATACGGCGGAGGACTCTGGCGCAAGCAATGGCTGCTTGATTTCGAGAAGGAGAATCTGTAATCAGGATATTTATTCCCCGAAAAAATCATTTCCTGTTTATTCCGATTTTTTAATCGCAATATCGGACCTCTCGTGTGAAATACTAAGTAAATCACAAAATCCCGTTTTACTTATTTTAATCTGTTTTATTGTTTTAAAAAATAATAACTTTTACCAATATAAGTTTTGGAGGTATAAAATGAAAAAATTAGTATTTCTGTTCATTTTTGTTCTTTTGCTGTCTGATATTTCGTTTTCCCAGGGATCGTGGCAGATTGTAGGCCTCGGTACTTTCGAAAATCTCAACAGCGTGTCTTTTCCCAATTCATTCATGGGATACGTGGCGGGAAACAACGCGAAGCTTTACAGGACCACAAATTCCGGACTGAACTGGACTGCGCTGACTTCACCGTCGGCCGGTAATAATTATCAGGTGCATTTTGTAAATGCATCGACGGGATTTCTTTCTTCTCAAAGTGGACTTTTTAAAACTACCGATTACGGAGATAACTGGACGCAGATTACTCTGCCGTCAACATATGCAGTGACTTCGATTTATTTCTCTTCGCCGTCCGTAGGATGGCTCGGAAATTTCTGGGGAGAAATTCTCAAGACAACTAACGGCGGCGATAACTGGAGCATTATGTATACAATGCAGGGATACCGCTCAAGAGTGTTCTTTATAAACGACCTTAACGGATGGGGCGTCGATACTTACGGCTTTGTGGTAAGAACAACGAACGGTGGCACAAGTTTCTCTTCCCAGAGACTCCAGTATGACTCTCTTAACGAAGTGAAATTTATCTCCGCAACAATGGGGATGATTGCTGCCGACAGCGGCAGGGTATATAAGTCCTCAAACGGCGGCGCTAACTGGAGCCTTATAAATACTGGCGTCACAGTCAACCTGAACTCGATTTACTTCCAGAGCCCCCTTAAGTCTTTCGCGGCCGGTAACTCCGGGATGATACTTACCTCCGAGAATGGCGGACAAAGCTGGACATCTGAAAGTATTGCCCCGAGAAACCTTTATCAGATGACTTTCCCTCCGTCTACTTCCGCAGGATGGGTCGTCGGCGAAATGGGCACTGTCGCCAAATATGTTAATCAGGAGTCGATGGTTTGCATCGGCTCCGGCAATGCAAGTCTCGGATATCCGTTCTTTTCCTACTACGAAGATTCGAGAACCGATATGCTTTATACCTCTGCCGAAATCGTGGCGGCTGGCGGAACGACAGGCGTGATAACACAGGTAGGCTTTAATTTCGACAGCATAAGCCTTCAGGCTCTGAACGGCTTCACTGTTAAAATGCAGAACACATCACTTACATCGCTGACGGACCTCACGTCAACCGGCTGGACGACGGTTTATACCGGTACATACTATCCGCCGGGACCGGGCGTGCAGTTCATACTGCTCAACACTCCGTTCGCGTATACGAGAAACAGTAACCTGCTGGTTGAAATTTGCTTCAACAACAACAGCTGGACAACCAATTCATACGTGAAAGGAACCACGGCTCCGGGAATGACTGTTCATAACCACGCCGATCTTCCCACCGGAAACGGCTGTACGGATATCACAACAGGAACGGTTATGAACACCAGGCCGAACATCTGCTTCATCGCGAATCTGATAACGAATGAAAACGGATTGCAGCCGGGAATTCCAACGGGATTTAAACTTCGTCAGAACTATCCTAACCCGTTCAACCCGATTACAAAAATCGAATATGATGTACCGAAGAAATCATTGGTAAGTCTGACTGTTTATGACGCGCTCGGAAGAGAAGTCGCCGTACTCGTGAATGAATATAAACAGGCGGGAAGCTATGCAGTGGATTTCAACGGCTCGGGCCTTACAAGCGGCGTGTATTTCTGCAGACTGAGGGCGGATGGATTTTCTGATGTCAAAAGAATGCTTCTCATAAAATAATTTTATCAGGTCTATTTTCTTTAAAGGCGGGCCCCGGTCCGCCTTTCTTTTTTTGTTTTTCCTTATAAACCCACATTATTAACTTTTTAAATATCATATAATTAGCATATTTATGGACAAAAAGCAGAAATTTGTAAAAATATTCATTTTATCTATTGACATAGTTAACAATTTCGTTTAAATTGTATATGAAAATAACGCGGCGTCTGCATACTCCTTTAACCCAATGCTTAATTATTTTCGGCCTGCCGCGTTCTGTTTGCTCGCAATAAGCTAAACTTTGTCTGTCATAAAGGGGAGGACAAATCTGCGGTTCAAACAGTGAACTTATTTTCTTTTCTCTTCCCCGCTATGCGGGGAAGAGTTCTTAAAAAAGTTAATTGGAGAACAATGCTTCACAGGGAGAACATAAGATCTTTTTACTTTTTCTTAAAAAACATATTCCCTCTTTCTGCTCATAATCTAATGATACGGAGAACAGGATAAATATGACCCTAATTATCCTGTACTCCTGCCTCTTTCCGGCTCCCCGCCGGAAAGAGGTTTCTTTTTAAATCCTTTGTATTGTGATTGTATTTATGGATTGCCCTGCCTTCAGGCAGGGGTTGATGTGGTTATCTTTTCTTCCTTCTTCTGAACCTGTCAAACCAGCTTTTCTTCTGCTTGTATGGTTCTTCCCTGTACGTGCTCTTGCCCTTCTGCTTTTTTCCGTCCTGTTCTTCGGTCGATGTCCTGTAATCACGGAATGATTTTTTCTTGAAAGGCTCCTCGCTGCTGAACGGCAGCTCCCTTAGTCTGTTTATTTCCTCGAGAAGCGATTTCTCGAAATCAAGACCGCCGCCGCCTTTTTTCTGCCTGCCCGTTTCCTTCTTTCCGAAGTATATATCCTGTCTAATTTTTTCTTTGCTCTCCCTGTCCGGCCTTCTCTGCTTAACGCTTCCGGGTTCCTTTCTGCCGCGTACGTCATTTTTCCCGCCATCCTTTCTTCGCCCGGCGCTTCCTCTTCTTTGATATTTCACATCGTCATTTCTCCAGCCTTCACTGCCTCTGTCGTCTTTTCTTCTGTCGTCTTTTCTTCTGTCGTCTTTTCTTCTGTCGTCTTTTCTTCTGTCGTCTTTTCTTCTGTCGTCTTTTCTTCTGTCGTCTTTTCTTTCACCGTCGCTTTTTCTTTCTTCATATCGCGGTCTTTCGTCACGTTTCTTCGTTTCCCGTTCAGGTTTTATTTCCGCTTGCTTGCGTATTTCTGTGTATGTTTTGTCTTTCGGTTCTTTCTTTGTGTCGGCGTATTTTAACGTGATAATGCCTTTGTAATTGAAAAGTATCTGCTTGAAAAATCTCTCGTCGTCGCCGCCCGTAACGAATGATATCGCTTCGCCTTTCTTGCCCGCTCTTGCGGTTCTGCCGATTCTGTGAGTGTATGATTCAACGTCCCTCGGTATTTCGTAATTGTAAACGTGCGATATGTCCTCTATGTGCAGTCCTCTTGACGCGACATCCGTCGCGATAAGCACGCTGAATCTCTTTTCCTTGAACTGCCTTGTAACCCTTTCCCTGTGCGCCTGCGACATGTCGCCGTTGAGGCACGCCGCCTTGATGCCTTCATGCGAAAGCTCTTTAGCAAGGTCTTCAGTGATTCTTTTCCTGTTGCAGAATACGAGCGCAAGGTCGCGTTCTTTTCTCAGCATTCCGACAAGAAGCGAAAGTTTCTGCTTCTTCGTCACCCTGTAATATGTCTGCTTGAGAAACTCCGGCTTGACAGTCGATTCGAGGCTCACTTTGACGGGGTCGTCAAGATATTTCTTTATCAGCCCCGATATTTCCTTTGTTATCGTCGCGCTGAAAAGCATCGTCTGCCTCTTAGCGGGTATGTGCTCCATAATTTTTTCAATGTCGGCGATGAATCCCATGTCAAGCATCCTGTCGGCTTCGTCAAGCACAAAATATTTTAGATCGTTAAGTCTTATAGCGCGCCTTTGTATTATGTCCAGCAGCCTGCCCGGAGTGGCGACGACAATCTGCGATCTCTTGAGCTTCCTTATCTGGTTGTCGATTGATACTCCGCCGTAAACGGGGCTGATTCCGATTTTCCTGCTCGCGAATTTGACGAACTCTCCCGTTATCTGAGTGCATAACTCCCTCGTAGGCACAAGTATCAAAGCGATTATCTTGTCTTTGGGGTCGGTGTTTTCTATTATCGGTATCGCGAAACTAAGCGTCTTGCCGGAACCTGTTTCCGACTGCGCAAGAACGTCGCGGCCTTTCATTATTGACGGTATGATTTTTTTCTGAATAGGCGTGGCAATCGTGATGTCGTACCTGCCCAGTCTCTTTAGCGTTTCTTCGCTAAGATTGAATTCTTCTGTTTTCATTTTTCTTCTTTCTTCCGCTCAGCGGAATAAAGATATTTCCCCGGCAGATATTAAATTTGTAACTGTGTTTTATAACGGATTATTGTTAATCCTTATAAAAAACGAATGTTTTACTATGTTTTTATAACAATTTATAATGTACCTAAATTCCAACTAACAAATAATCCAAAACGCAATATGATAAATGCAGTTATTTTGATTTTTTAAAAAGACAGTGATAAAGTTTGCTTTTCTTATTGAAAAGCTGCCCTTTGTCTTCTGGGACTGGGTTTTAAATCAGAAAATGGCTCTGATTGCTTAATGCTAACTGTTAAATGCTAATTGAAGTAAATACGCTGAACTCTGTCCGCCACGGCGCAGAGGACTTCGTACGGTATCGTCTTAAGTATCTTTGCAAGCCTGTCCGCTCCCATATATTCTCCGTTCTGCGCTCCCATCAAAAGCACGTCGTCTCCTATCCTTACGCTGCTCTTCACCCCCAGATATACCATCAGCCAGTCCATCGTTATCGTTCCCGCGATAGGATAATACTTGTTCCCTATAACAACCTTGCCTATGTTCGACAGAGCCCGCCAGTATCCGTCGCCGTATCCTACCGGAATAGAGCCTATGAAACTCCTCTTGTCCGTGAAGTACTTCCTTCCGTATGATATGCTGGTGTTGGCTTCGACTCTTTTTATGAACGTAACTTTCGACTTCAGGTTCATAATTGGTTTCAGGTCAATCTTATGCTTCAGGTTCTCCGATGGATAATATCCGTAAAGAAGCAGGCCCGGCCGCACCATATCGAAGTACGAATCTTTCAGGTTTATTATCGCCCCGCTGTTCGCGCTGTGAACGATGGGAAACCGCATTCCGCCTTTCTTCAGCGACTGAATCAGGTCGTAAAACTTGTTCAGCTGGTGTTTCGCGAACGTCTTGTCGGCGCTTTCCGATGTGGCGAAGTGAGTGTAAATGCCTTCTATATCAAGATTTTTATAACCGAATATCTGCTCGACGTTCTTGTAAGCACGCTTCACGTCGAATCCTATCCTCTTAAGCCCCGTGTCGATTTTTATATGTACCTTGAACTTCCTTCCGAGTTTTCCGCTGTAATAATCGAGAAACTTCGCCGTGTCGAGCGATGCTACTGTCGCGATGAGATTGTACTTGAGAAGTCTCTTTACGTAAGCGGCTGGTTTGAGCTTTGAATGTATGAGTGTTCCGAAGACCAGTATGTTCGCGTCCGGAATGACGCTTCTTAGTTTAATTGCCTCGTCGTAGTTCGCCACGCCCAGATAATCGGCGCCGAGCCCTATCAGCTTTTCGCTGATTTCCTGAATGCCGTGCCCGTATGCGTTTGCCTTGACGACTCCGCATATCTTTATCTTCTTTCCGGGCTTCTCCCTCTTAAGGTAATCCCTTATTGAATTAAAGTTATGCTCGAGTTTCTTTAAGTCTATTTCTGCCCTGGTCGGATTCAATTATATATTCTGATTTTCATAATTTAATCAATTTCAAACTGTAAGAATATATAATTATAATTGCAAATCAATCTCCGCCGGTGAAATAATTTCCGTTGTCTAATCTGTATATTGAATAAAGGTTTCCTTTCGCGCTGTCAATCCTGTTCACTGTCCAGGTTTCCCCGAAATCGAACGAGCTTATGACTACCTTGTTACCGCATGCAAGAAATACTTCGCTCGCGCATTTTACAGAGAAGAGATTATCCGTTATCGCTGCCGTTCTCTGGCTCCACGTCTGACCGGCGTCGATTGTCTTAAGTATCATTCCGCCCGAACCAACTGCTATTCCCGTCAGAGAATCCAGAAAACTGATTCCGTAAAGCATGTAGTTCTCAAGCGGGGGATATGAAGCGGAACCCCATGTCAGCCCGCCGTCAAGAGTTAAAAGTATGAAGCCCCTGTTGACCGAACCGGAATCCCCTATAATGTTTCCGTACAACGAAGTGGCGAAGGAAACGTTTCTGTATGTTACGGAACTTCCCGGATTCGAAAAGAAAAGACTCCAGGAATAACCCCTGTCGATGCTCTGTAACACGATTCCGTTGCCGCCTGTCGCGAATCCGTATCCTGAAAAAGGTTCTACGTAAACCGACAATAGGTTTTCAGTCACGGGTGAGGTCACAGGCTGCCAGCTGTTGCCGTCGTCCACAGTCCTTAATATCGCCCCGTTATCGCCGACTGCCAGTCCGTTCAGGTCAACGCCTGTACCGCACATGTAATTGATTGTGCGGCCTCCGGCTGTCACAGAATCGACAGTCCACGATGCGCCGCCGTCGACGGAATGAATTATTTTACCTCTTTCGCCCGCCGCGAGAATTGAAACGTAAGGATTGGAATTAAACGAAATGACTGATTTTATATACTCCATGTAATCCAGACTGTAAATATACCACGAAGCACCCGAATTGTTCGTATACAGCCACGAAAAGGTCTTCAGAGTGTCCGTACTTCCGCCTCCGCCTCCTCCGCCCGGATCCTCGGGCTGTGTCGGATTAACGGGCACGTCGCAACCCGATAAGAATACAAATATAAGAATTGTTATACCTGTAATGATTTTGTCGTAGTGAAGTAAATTTCTCCCCTTTGCTCCTCCTGAAGATAGAAGAGTATTCATAGTCTGCTTAATTATTCTAAAATATAGCAGAAATAATTAATAATTGGTAATTAATAATTAGTAATTAATGATTCAAACTGCTAAATGTTAATCGTTAAATGTTCATTGCTCCCGCTTTTAATTACTAATTGATATAATTTGTCTTGATTTAAACCTGCGTAAGCACAATATTTATTGTAATTAATCAGGGTATGAAAAACACAATTCTAATATTTTTGTTTATAGCATTCGCTTCGCTGACTTATGCCCAGAATGCCTCTACTTATTTCCCGGCTAACACGGGTTACAAATGGTATTACAAGAATACTCCGCTCGATTCGAACAACAACCCGCAGCAGAATCTGGCGCGTTACCGCGTCGATACTTTTGCGGTGGTCTCAACTTATAAAGGCCTGCTCGCGAACGTGGTGAGAATAAAAGACAACCTTCTGACGATTAACCAGAATACGCCGTATAACGATACAAACTACTATAATTTTCAGACGACAAACGGATGGAAATATCTTTCCGTATCAATGCTTCCGGATTCCATTCCGCTTCCGGGAATAATGGAATTTTTCCGCTCGCTCGAAAACTGGTACAGCATCTTCCGTTTCGCCCAGGCGGTTAATTCGGAATATACTATAGTATCAAAGGATACAATCCTTACGTATGATACGCTGTCCGTACCCATAAGGGCAAAGGTGAAAGCGAAACGCCTGAATGACCAGTCGGTTACCACCGTTAACGGCACCTATACAGCGAAGAAATTCGTCGTGACGTTCGGCATTTATCTGCGGGTGCTGATTTTCGAATATCCGATTGTCGAAAGGCCCGATACTTCTTGGTTTGCCACGGACGTCTGGATGATAAAAGAAGTGGTTCCTTCGGTTACTGCAAACCTTAATACTATCGGTGTTCCGCTTTCTTTCAATATTCCCGGCAACATTTACGAGCTTACTACTCCTAACGTCGGAATAAGCAATATCTCGAACGAAATACCCGAAGCGTTTAAACTTTATCAGAATTATCCGAATCCGTTCAACCCGTCAACGAAAATTAATTTTGACGTGAGGAATGCTTCGGACGTGAAACTTAAAGTGTATGACCTGACAGGCAGGGAAGTGTCTGTCCTTGTGAATGAATTCCTGAAACCCGGTGCCTACTCCGTCTCATTCGACGCTTCGCGTCTTTCATCCGGAGTATATTTCTATACCCTGCAGGCAGGGGATTTCAGACAGACTAAGCAAATGCTGCTTGTGAAGTAATTCTAATTCATTTTCCATATGGAGAAAGTCAGCACGGATGCGAAACTTACCCATAACAGGTACGGCACAAGCAGGTACGCCGCAGCTTTAGATATTTTCCTGAATTCAATAATGCAGACTATTATCATTATCCAAAGCGCGATTATTTCTATAAATCCCCAGAACGGTGAACGCAGGCCGAAAAATATCAGCGTCCAGGCTGCATTCAGAACGAGTTGTATATAAAATAAAACCTGCGCCTTCTTATTATCCTTATCGCTTTCCCATATCAGAAAAAGCGAAATGCCCATCATGATATATAAAGCTGTCCAGACGGGTCCGAACAGGTAGTTCGGAGGATTGAACGCCGGCTTGTTGAGCGCGGCGTACCAGGTCGGTATGCTTTTTATAGTGAACAGCGAACCGGTGATTCCCGCCAGTTCGCATAATATTACCGCGCCGATAAGCCTGAAAAATCTCTTCATGTTTTTTTTATGAAAGATAACTGTTTCGGAAAACGAATGTTATACTTAATTTTGACTTAAAAATTTATTTTTATGTTGTATTTTTGTAAAATATTTGCGCCTGTATATTGAAGATAAAAAACGATAACAATCACGATAAAAAGGAATTCTTTCCTTCACATGTAAGGTTCCTGTTCTATTCTTTCATGTCCGGCATGGCGCTGTTCATGATTTTCCGTCTCCTTCTGTTGTTTCTTAATAAAGGGCAGACGGAAGGAATCAGTCCTTCCGTGATTCTTTACGCCCTCTTCAACCGCGGCAGCCTTTATGACGCCGCCGTTAATTCTTACGCGCTGCTGCTTCCGTTCCTGTTCCTGACTCTGGGCTATTTCATACCTTCTGCAAAAAGATTCTTTTATTATACCGCTTTTGTCCTGGCTGCGGCTTTCTATGTGTCGGCAATCGCTCTTCATTCCGCCGATATACCGTATTTCGAGTATTTCAACTCGCGCCTGACAAACGGAATTTTGAGCTGGACTGAAGATATTGGCCTTATGATAAAATCAAGGTTCTCCACTCTGACGTATTATCCTTTCATTGGCCTGTTCCTTGTTGTGTCGGTACTTTACGTTTTTCTTCTTAAAAAAATAGCCGGCAAAAATATTTTCAGAAATACGGCTCGTATCGAACCCGTATACAGGAAAATCATCTATACCGTTATTGCGGGGTTTCTGCTTTTTCTCGGCGCGCGCGGAGAGTTCAGAAAAGATATCATGCCTCTTGGAGTAGCAAATTCATTTTTCTCGAATTTCTCTTTTTCAAACCAGCTCGGACTTAATCCGGTCTACAGCTTCTTTTCAAGTTTTAAAGATAAAAAAGTCGCTTACCTCAGCGACGAAGAGGCTGTTAAGAACGTCCAGAAAAACCTCAACGTGAACCCGAAATATGAGTCGCCGATAGCAAGGGACGTGAAATTCGATAATCCGACCACTAAACCGAACGTGGTGATTTTCCTGGTGGAAAGCCTCAGCGCTTACAGGCTTAAAAGATACGGATACGAATTTAATACTATGCCGTTCCTCGATAGCCTTATGAAAGTCTCCGCTACGTTCGATAATGTTTATACTGACGGAATGCATACTCATAACGGACTCTATTCGGCATTGTACGGGCTTCCTTCAGTTCTGAAAAATAAAGCTATGGTGTCGCCGCTTACTGCCGGCCAGAAACATTCGGGCGTCTCGAATGTCCTGCACGATAACGGATATACATGCACATTCTTCTGTACGGGCGACAGGAATTTCGATAACATGAACGGTTTCTTCTCTAACAACGAGTTCGACGAGATTGTAAGTTATGAAAATTATCCCGAAAAGGGAGAGACTATGGAATGGGGCGTTCACGACGGGGTTCTCTTCGACTACGGTCTGAAAAAAATGGATACGCTTTCTTCGAAAGGAAAACCCTTCCTGTCGGTTTTTCTGACAGTTTCGACTCACGAAGCGCTGACACCTCCGAAAGACGCGGGTTTTACGCCGACTGCGGAAAACGATTACGATAAGCTCTTTCAGTATACAGATTATGAATTTAAGTCGTTCTTCAGCCGCGCAGGAAAAACAAAGTGGTTCGGCAATACGGTTTTTGTCATTATTGGGGACCACGGCCAGAACTTCGACCCGACTTATGAAATATCTCTTTCTTACCATCACGTGCCTATGATATTCTATTCGCCGGCTTTGATTAAACCTGCCGCTTATGAGAAGATAGGTCTGCAGATTGATTTGTTCCCAACGCTGATGGGATTTATGTCGCTGCCGTATACGAACAACACTTTCGGTATCGACCTCGTGAAAGAAGACAGGCCTTTCGGTTTCTTCTCCGCCGATACGAAGATAGGCTGCATTAACAATGACTTCTTCCTGCTTATAAGAAGCAACGGCCCCGAATCCCTTTACAAATACAGGAATAAAGACGTTTCGAATTATATTAACGATAACCGCGCTCTTGCCGATTCTATGAAAACATACGTCTATTCCATACTGCAGACGTATTCATATATGGCAGTGCATAAATTGCTGCCTCTGCCCGGGAAATAAAATATTATTCAGGCAGAATGTAAATTCCGGTTTCCGAAATTCTCTATGCCTGCTTTACTTCTTTCTTCCCGAATATCAGCCCGATTATTATGCAGGTAACAAGTATCCTGAATCCCATGCCCGCTCCGTCGAGTATTACGCCGTAATACCTGACGAGATAGTTCGCCCACATGAAGAACATGTATGGAACCGACAAAAGCAGTCCCATCAGCAGTCCAAACATAAACCCTTCCTTGAACGGCGAAATGCCCTTATAGTAATACTTGTACACGAAGCTTAGGAAGAATCCCTGCAGTAACGAACCGACTATGTTTGCCCATAATTTGGGATCCTGGGGACCGCGCATTATATGAACAAAACTCGACATATGTCCGGTTGAAAATACAAGTGTGTAGAAAACAAAAGCAAGCAACAATAAAACAATGGCGGAGACGATTGTGGAAATTACAAGCTTCATAAACCTTTGATTTGATTAATAAAAGTTTTTACGCTTGAAACTAATTTATAATTTTAAGAAAAATAGATTTTATAATAAAGTAATAATTTTGAAAAAATAACCGAAAACCGCCGCGTTTTAAACGTAATTATCACCGCATTTTACAAATTGCCTGTTTTTGTTAATGCGTATCCCATATTTTTAATTTGGTTTAAGAACGAATTTTCTTACTATGGATACTGAACTGTTGTCAAGAATTCAATTTGCTTTCACAATCGCGTTTCACTATATATACCCTCCTTTAAGCATCGGTCTGGGAGTTCTTCTCGTTGTTATGGAAGGTATGTACCTGAAAACAAAACAGAAAATATATGAAAACATCACGCGGTTCTGGATTAAGGTCTTTGCGCTGATATTCGCTATGGGCGTGGCAACCGGAATTGTGATGGAGTTTGAATTCGGAACAAACTGGGCGGTCTATTCCAGATTCGTCGGAGATGTGTTCGGCAGCGCGCTTGCCGCCGAAGGAGTTTTCGCTTTCTTCCTCGAATCGGGTTTCCTGGCAATACTGGTGTTCGGTTGGAATAAGGTTTCACCGAAATTGCATTTCTTTTCCACGATAATGGTTTCTTTCGGATCGATGCTAAGCGCCGTCTGGATTGTCGTCGCCAACTCCTGGCAGCAGACTCCGGCAGGTTATCACCTGCAGAATAACGGCGGTGTTTTCCGCGCGGAGATTACGGATTTCTGGGCTATGGTGTTTAATCCTTCTTCTGTCGACAGACTGCTGCATACCCTTTCCGGAGCCTGGCTCGCGGGCGCTTTTCTTGTTATCAGCGTGTCTGCATTCTATATATTAAAAAACAAACACGTTGATTTCGGAAAGAAATCGATGAAGATAGCAATTGCTCTTGCGGTCTTTGCGTCCCTGTTCCAGCTGTTCACAGGCCATCACAGCGCGTCAGGCATCAGCGTAAACCAGCCGGCTAAACTTGCTGCGTTTGAAGGCCATTTCGAAACAGGACCTGCTCCGCTCTATCTGTTCGGCTGGGTGAATGAAAATGAGCAGAAAGTAAATTTCGGCATTGCCGTTCCCGGTATGCTAAGTTACCTGATTTACGGCGATTCTCAAAAACCCGTAACAGGACTCAATGAGTTTAAACCCGAAGACAGACCGCCGGTTAATATCGTCTTTCAATCATACCACCTGATGGTGGCAATCGGATTTGCGCTGATAGGCATCAGCCTGCTTTCACTCCTGCTTCTGAGAAAAGAACGGTTGTTTAAATCGGGATTGATTTTGAAACTGCTCGTTGTTTCCGTGCTTCTACCGCAGGCCGCGAATCAGCTTGGATGGATTTCCGCTGAAGTCGGCAGGCAGCCGTGGATTGTTTATAATCTTCTAAGAACCAAAGATGCGTATTCCAAAACCGTTTCTTCAGGCGAGGTACTGTTTTCACTCATTTTGTTTACACTGATTTATGCTTTGCTGTTCGTGCTTTTCCTGTATCTTCTGGACAGAAAAATAAAACACGGACCGGAATATACAGATGACGGCGATTCCGTGTATGCGGAACAAAAACTTATTTTTGAAAAAAACAAACAGGGATAATGGAACTGAATATTGTATGGTTTGGACTGGTTGGCGTTCTTCTTGCCGGGTACGCCGTGCTCGACGGGTTTGATCTGGGAGTGGGCGCACTGCATCTCCTGACAAAAACCGATACGGAGCGGAGAATAACGCTCAATTCCATAGGACCGGTCTGGGACGGAAATGAAGTATGGCTTGTTACAGCCGGCGGCGCCTTGTTCGCTGCTTTTCCCGACGTATATGCCACCGTATTTTCCGGATTCTATACAGCCTTCATGCTCCTGTTGTTCGTTCTGATATTCCGCGCAGTCGCGATTGAGTTCAGGAGCAAACAGGAGAATCCACGCTGGCGCTCTGCCTGGGATGTTGCTTTCAGCGTATCGAGCGTTGTCATTGCCCTGCTCATGGGCGTCGCGCTAGGAAATATTATTACGGGTATTCCCCTGAATCAGTCGAAGGAATTTACCGGAAACTTCTTAACCCTTCTTAACCCGTATTCACTCCTCGTAGGCATTACCACTGTAGCGCTTTTCATGATGCACGGTTCCATTTACCTCGTTCTCAAAACCGAGGGGGAGCTTCAGATTAAAATTCGTTCGTGGGTGAACAATGCGATAATTTTCTTTGTCATATGTTTCGTGACAACGACTATGTCTACGCTTATTTATTATCCGTCAATGGCGGCTCACTTCAAGGATTACCCTGCGCTGTTTCTCATAGCCGTTCTCAACATGCTCGCTATAGCGAATATCCCCAGGGAAATTCATAAAGGCAGTGAGTTCAGGGCTTTTCTGTCCTCCTCGTCAAGCATAGTTCTTCTGATGCTTCTTTTTGCTGTCGGTATATTCCCGAACATCGTTCCGTCTGATCCTTCGCCGGAATACAGCCTGACGATCTATAACGCGGCCTCGTCTCAGAAAACTCTTATGATTATGCTAATCGTCGCCCTGATAGGAATGCCGTTTGTTGTTGCGTATACTGTCATAATTCATAAAGTCTATAAGGGAAAGGTAAGACTCGATGAATCCAGTTACTGATTACGGCTGCCGGTTTGGTCTTTTGAGGGAAATCTAGTATTCATATATTTGTCCGATGCAGAAACATCCTACAGACAATTACGAAAAACTTGAACAGGGAGCGCTTATCCTTATGGAGAAGCTCCTTAAGAAAGGTTACAGGGCCTCAATTCTGGAAGATTCTTTCCGCGAATATTCTGTAAAGGTTTCAGTGGAGGAAAAAGGAAATGTGGTGGTGTATTACAGCCCTTCTAAAGATACGTTTAAAATCACTCTTAAAGAAATAAAGGACGAAAAGGACGCCCACGATATTTCGCTTCTCTGGGAATCGAAAAAGAAAAAATCGGTGAAAGATTCCGTCTACACTGACAAAGGATTTGAAGCAGATGTCGACGGTTCGTACTTCAGCAACATTACTTCCTGGGCTTCAATAATCAGAAAAGACGGAAAGATAATCGAAGAACTTTCCGGTATCGTCGATACTTCGAATATTAAAAATTCCCATCAGATAGCCGGCGAAATAAAAGCCGTTATCGAGACCGTCAAATACTGCCAGCGCAGTAAAATTAAAAAACTGCGCCTGTACTATGACTATAACGGCCTTAAATACTGGGCTAAAGGCCTCTGAGATCGGAAGAGCGTCGTGTAGGGAAAGAGTGTCTT
>CAIKZJ010000437.1 GCA_903831845.1 uncultured Ignavibacteriota bacterium | reverse complement strand
GACGTAATGCTTTTTCCAGACGTACGAAGAATCGTAAACGAGTCCTTTTGAATCGCCGAAGTTATCGGAGCCGAACAAAGAAACATTCGTGTCTATGAGAGAATGCAGTCTGTAATTTCCGCCCTTCTTTACTGAAAACGGATTTGCGGCGGTTTCGGTTTTCAGGTTTTTCAATTTCAGTCCGGGATAAGTCTGCGGGAAAATCTGCGATGCGCAGAACAGCAGCCATATAATAAGGAGGATTTTTCTCATAGCACTACGATTCCCCCTTCAAAAATTAAATTCACTTTAAACTTCGGCTGTTTGTAACTGTCCGCTTTTCTGAACGCGCCGAAGTTCGCGAATACACCGAGTTTTTCCCAGATGTGTTTTTCAAGACCGAGCCGGAGGGAAAGTCCGTACTGATTCTTGCTGGGTTTATCCTCGACCTGATTCGATTCGCTCGAAATATTCGTAAAGCCGATGTCCGAGTTAAGGTTAAGCAGTTTCAGGTCGAAAGAGTATCCGACGCGGTACGTCATAAGTACGGATTTATCCGATTTTGAATTTACTACCGGCGCACCGAAATCAATCATCGTATAAATGTTATTCGTTTTGAACCTGACGCCGAGAGTGCCGTAAGCAAGCGAGCCGCCTGACATCATCAACTGCACGAGTGTTTTCTTGTAGATGTAGAACAGGCCGAGCGTAGCTCCCTTCTGCATGTTTCTCACAATATTCAGTATACCAAGCTGAAATCCTCCGTTATTTTCGCTGATGTTAATAAGTCCCAGCTGCGCTCCGTGCTGGTTCCTCGCCATATTGATGAGCGACATCTGGTATCCTCTGTTCTCGCGGCCTGCGAGATTGAAGAACAACGAGAGCTGGGCGCCTTTCATATTCTTGCCCGTGACGTTTCCGGCGGCGGCGAGCTGGAGAATCGAGATATCCTTGCCAGTCAGGTTGTAAAGCCCGGCCGTCTGTATGCCCATCGCGTTTTCGAAACACATATTTGTGATACCGGCAATCTGTATTCCGGTGAGATCGTCGAAGCAAAGATTGCCGAGTCCGCTAAGCATAATTCCGTAACCGCCGTTCGCGACCGAATTAAACACCCCTGATACCTGAATGCCCTGGAGCCTGTTTCTTGTTTCGGAATAAAGTCCGTTGACCTGCACTCCGTTCATATCGCCTTCGTTAACGGAGAACAGACCGTTGACGCTCGCGCCTCTGACGTTGTTAATATGCGAACCGAAAAGCCCGGCGTTAATATTCGCGTTATCCTCAATGGAATTGTTAATGCTGACAGGATAAAAAAGCGACAGATTCAGCGGGAGATTCCTGCCCTGAGAAAAGATTTTCGCCGGTAATCCTGTCAGGAACAGAAAAAGTAAAATATAGACAGTATGTTTAATTCTCATGAGATACAAACGACAATATAAACATATTTTTTTTGCAATAATATTTATAAAACACTCCGCAGACATAAAATCCGCCGTTAAATTATTATTACTTGCATAAATTATTAAATAGATATATTTTCCTGCCTGATTACAATTGTAT
>CAIKZJ010000436.1 GCA_903831845.1 uncultured Ignavibacteriota bacterium | reverse complement strand
TGCGTTTAACCACTTCGCTACCTACCCGAAATTTCTTTTGGCAAATGATAAAATTAGGGAATTTAGAGAATTAAATCAATATATTTTTTCAAAATTCTGCAAAATTCTTGCCATATATATTCCCCGCCCCCTGACCGGAAAAATCAGCCCCTTTTGCTTCCATACCGGCTCGAAATCACCGCCTCCTATACTATATACCCGCCTTTAATACGCTGTCTATCTTCTCTCTCTGGCCTTTTAAATAGTTTAATCTCTGTAAAATACTGTTTTTATCGGATTCTAACGCGGATACCCTGTCAGGCAGTAGATTTATCGCCGGCAGTATCATCGTGTTACCCGCATCATCCTTTACCTCCGTCTTGCCCTTCCTGTATCCGGTTACCGATATTTCTTCTCCTGCCTCATACTGTACCCCCGCCGAATTTACAGCGTAAAGCTTCCTGTCGCCGTAAGATTTCACTACCACTCCGCCGGTAATTTTCTTTACCACCCTGCCTTCTATTATTATAATGTCGCTCACGCTTAACTGCGGTTCTATTTTCTTTAACTCTTCCGTCTTCTCTTTTATCTCCCTGTCGATATCCTTTGCCTTAACTACAAATCCTATCTTCTTGCTTAACAGATTCTTTGAATCAAGCAGCTGCTGCCTCTGCCTGTCAAGCTCCGTGTCGCGGAAATTATCTATTAACGCTATCCCCTTCTCTATCTGGTTCCTCGCCTCCGCGTATTTCTTCTGTCCGTCGTAACGGGATGCTTCTTTCTTTATTTCCGCAAACTCGCTCCACGCCGCCGAGTATACGAGCCTGAACAGGTCGTTGTATGTCTTGGGATTCTCTTTTGAGTTTATTTTCTTAAGGTACTCAAGCGCCACGCGCCAGTCATCTTTGTATATCGCTTTTATGAGAATTTCCGAAAGCCCCGAAATCTTTTCCGATGCCCTGTCCTTTAGCTTTCCGTCGGAGTATTTTATCAGAAACCTCTCGTACCTTCCTATCTGCGACTCGATTACCCTGACATTCTTCGCGTCGTCGTCACGCTCTATGTCCGCGAATTCGAAATCTTCCCTTAGATAAATATGCGTGTATGCGAGAAACCCCGCCGACAGCAGTATTATAGCGGCTATGACTGCATATACCCCATTGAGTATCTTCTTCTTCCTCGCTGCCGCGGGAAGAAGCTCGCCTATATACTTTATCCTGGAGTTGATGAACTCGCTTTCCTCCTCGTCGCAGTACTTCAGGTAATCCCTGTAGAACATCGCGGAAGCTTTGTATTCCTTCTTCCTGAACGCCTCGTCGGCGCTTTCGTAAATTTTCATCCTGATGTTCAGCAGCGAAGACGCCCTGTTGTACAGAACCTTCGCTTCAAGATTGTCTTTCTCCGCGCCTAATATGCGCGTGCATTCGTTCAGCGCTTCGCTGAACTTCTTCAGGTTCATTAAATACTCGACGTGTACAAGCAGCTCCCTTACGGGCACAGCCGAGGAATAAAGGGGATTGAGAAGAATGTTCCTCTGCGAACAGCTTATTACAGCGCAGCCGTGGCCTGCGTGCCAGCAGTTGTCGTGATAAACAGTGCCGCATGCGGGACAGTAGAATGCTTCCTCCTTTTTTTCTATCTGCTTCAGGCAATGCTGACAAACGGATTCAGCGCCTCCGTGTATTTCTTCATTTGTCTGCAATCGTTATTAAGCCTTATGAATGAATGAATAAGAAGTCGAATGCCTTGTAAAACAAAAATATTCCCAGCCCTATCAGTATGATTCCCACAACCTTGTTTATCATGCCAAGTGCGGCAGGACTTACCTTGTGTGAATTCTTCGAAATTACTTTTACCAGACTGTAAAACCAGAACGTGGTTCCGGCGAAAACTCCTGTCGCGTACGAAAGTCCGGTTATGAACCTCGAGTCGATTATACCGTAACTCTTCATGTAACTCGTTATCGCGAACCACGACGCGGGTATCGTTACCGATGATACGCATAAGAATGCGCCCCTTATGAATCCGCCGAAACAGCTGATCTCTTCCTTCTGAAGAAGGTCCTTCTTTATTATCTTCGAAATCTCCTGACTCGTGTGGTCAAGCCTGTTCTCAACCTCACCGAGCTTCGCCTCTATCCTCTCTTCCGATACCTCGTTCTTTCCGTTGTTAAGCACCTTAGTCCTCATTATCTTGAGACCCGATAATATTACGAGAAAACAACCGATGAACGTTATGATTGCCTTGAATAAAAGTTCGTTGTTCGCGAAGAATGTGTCTACCGATTCGGGTATGAAACCTTTAATGAGTGCCAGTCCCCCGTAGGATATTATAATATATATCATGTCCATGAAACCGGCTCCGGCTCCTATCGCTACGCCGTATTTGATTTCATTCTTGAAACCCTGTGACATTACAAGAATGTTTGTCGGGCCTATCGGCGGCATGGAAAGCAGATAACCGGTTATTATTCCTACGATTAGTCCTGTTATCAAATGGTTAATTGGATTTTATGCAAATTATGAAATCATGATAATATTTTCAATCAATTTCATTTCATTGCATCAAAAAAAAGCCCTGAAAAATCAGGGCTTTTAAACTCATTTGACAAGCATCATCCTTTTTTCCGAAACCTGATTTCCGGATTCCAGCCTGTATAAATACACCCCGCTCGGAAGCCCGGATCCGTCGAAACTGTATGTGTATGAACCCGCGCTCTTGCGCTCGTTTAACAGAACGGCTACTTCCCTGCCGAGTATGTCGAAAACCGAAAGCTTTACAAGTCCGTCCTTAGGTACGTCGAACTTAATGTTCGTTACCGGATTGAACGGATTCGGGTAATTCTGATGAAGCCTGAAATCAACTGCAGCAACTGGCTCCTGAATCCCGATTAATGTAAATGTGTATTCGAAAATTCCCCTCGCCGCGACTACAGTTGCCGACGCTGCGCCGGCGTATAAAGCAAGGTTGCCGGTTGTTCTGAACACAAGCGCCCTTATCGGATAACTGTTCAGCAGCGCGCCGCCGCTGAAATCCGACCATGTAGTCCCGCCGTTCGATGACCGCCAGACTCCCATAGACCCCGTCCCGGTGGACTGGTCCAGACCGACATAGAAATCGTTTACGTTTATAGGACTTATCGCGCAGGACCTCGGAAGAGTTCCCGTAGTATTCGGTATGCCCCATTTCTTGTTCCACTGCTGTCCGCCGTTCGTTGTGAGGTACACGCCGCCTGTCGTATCGTTGACGAATAAAACAGCTAACACTCTTGCAGTGTCTGTGGGATGTATGCTCATTGCCCTTACGGGATTTCCCGTTGTCGTACCAGTCGGAAGCCCTGTCGTTACAGCAGTCCAGTTTGCCCCGCCGTCATTCGACCTGTATAACTTCGAGGGACCTGTGCTTCCAGGCATTACAAGCGATGAACCCGCATACAGCACGTTCGGATTCTTGGGATTTATAACCATCGACAAAATCTGCTTGTTGTCGACACCCGTGCTCGAAGGCGTCCAGTTCAATCCGCCGTTTGTGCTCTTCCAGATTCCTACTGCCGATGCCGCTAAAGCGTTGAATACCCCGCACCATACAACGTTCGGATTCGTCGGATGCACGACTATAGCCTGTATACCCTTTGTGTCGTATATATCCGCTGACATAAGCGTCCAGTTAGCGCCCGCATCCGTCGACTTGTATACACCGCTGTTCGTCCAGCCGCCGAGCGAATCCGTGCCTGCGTATAACACATCAGGATTCGAAGGGCTTATGGCGAGACACTGTACCTTGTAATATGTCATCCCGCTGATCGCGCGGGCCCAGGTTAACCCGCCGTTCGTGGTCTTGTAAACCCCCGAATCAAGACTTCCGAGATACATGATATTCTGGTTCTGTGGATTGATTGCGTATGCGAAGATTCTCGCGTTGATGCCGTAATGTACTGTCCAGGCATCGGGACCGTCCTGTGACTGAAGTAACTGTTGAAAAGAAAATGACAGAATGAACAGAAGTAATAATTTCTTCATTGTGCCTCCTGTTAATTTTCAAAGTTTGTTAGCGTAATGTAGAATTTGCCTTTTTATATGTCAAGAGGAAATTATAAACATCGTCAAAGGCCTTAAACATCTATAAAATTCTTGATTTCTCCGCGGACAAAAAAACGGTCAACTTTTACACGTTATATATTGAATTTTAATAATGTATTAAATACCTTTATCAAAGGGTAATTTTTATTGAACGGGTTTTCCTCTTTCTTAAATCCGTTTAAATCAATCATTAAGTCAAAGGGTATTTGTCATGAGAACATGGCTTCATGTTTTTTTGTCTATTTCCATCTGTTTTTTTTCATTCTTACCGAATGTTAATGCTCAATGGTTGCAGACATCCGGCCCTCAGGGCGGGACTCTGTACTCAATTGCTAGCAACGGAAGTTCCACAATATTCGCCTCGCAGTCTGCTAACGGTGTTTACAGATCAACAGATAACGGAGCACACTGGACACAGTCCGGTCTCTTCGGTAATCCTATCGGTAATTTCTGTTTTACAAGCACAGCTGTATTCGCCGCCGACCAGAATTCAGGAATCTACAGGTCCAAGGATAACGGCAATTCATGGTCAAAATTTCTTCAGGATGATTTCGTATGGACTATAGGAAGCAAGGGGAATTATCTCTTTGCGGCAATCTACGATACGCTACCGAGAATTATACGCTCTGCCGATAACGGCAGTACATGGTCATCGCTGCCGGATGTGGTTTCACGTCAGCCTTATTATGCCTTCGCGAGCAACGATAAGTATGTATTCGCCGCAGGTATAGACTATGTGGCGCGTTCATCCGACAACGGCCTGCACTGGTCTAATTTCGTAAACGGCCTGCCGCCGGGAACGCAGTACAGTTCCGTCATTACGAAAGGAGCGTACGTTTTCCTCGGTGCTTACGGAAATACAGGCGTTTACAGATCCCCGGATAACGGCCAGAACTGGATTTTCTCGGGACTTTCAAATCTCACTATAAAATCTTTCGCGGTGTCTGGAAACAGCCTCTTCGCTCTGACTGAAGACTACGACGGCTCCGCCACACCCGGAATTTATAGAAGCAACGACAACGGTCTCACCTGGACACTCGTCAATAATGATATAGTCTCGGCAAAAATCAATTCAATCGGCGCCAATAATAATTTTGTTTTCGCGGGTATGGGCGAAATGGGACTCTCCCGCTCCGCTTCAAAAGGAGACGACTGGGTATGGATGAAAAATGCCGGTTTCAGAACAATGACTCTGAACAGCATCGTTAACCTCGGTAACGATATTTATACTTGCAATACAGGAGCCGGGATATATTATTCCGCTTCTAACGGAAATTCATGGACCGACTATAATATCGGTCTGCCGTCTATGAACGTCAAATGTCTCGCGGTAAACAAGGACAAATACATAGTTTACGCAGGCACAGACATGGGTGTGTTTAAAACCGCGCCCGGACTTCAGACCTGGACTCCGGTTAATGAAGGCCTTGGAGATCTGGATATAATGACAATCGCAGTCGATGCGAAAACACTCTATGCCGGAACTTACTTCGGAGGAATTTTTAAATCTACTAATGCGGGAACAACCTGGGATACGACTTCCGTTCAGTACGGCAGATTCACAATGTCCGCCGTCGGAACTGACGCGGTTTATATGGTGCAAACCAATACTCACTCAAGACCCTGGCGCTCGCTGTTCGCTTCTTACGATAAAGGAATCACATGGAATGAAGTGTTTTCTTCGTACCAGTATGAACTTATAAATTCAGTCGCCGCATCGGGAAATTATGTGTTCCTCGGCAACGAAGACGGCATTTATGTCTCATCGGACAGAGGCCAGTCCTGGAAAAAATCAAACGCGCTTATTAAGGATACCTGCATTACTTCAATGTACTTCGCTAACGGTACTGTCATCGCCGGCAACTCGACGGGCGGCGTTTATAAATCGAATGACAACGGAAAATCCTGGAATCTTATAAACTCCGGAATACCCCTTAACTCCCCCGTGAACTGCCTCGGCAGCAACAACAGAAACTTTTTCGCCGGTTCACTTGCGAACAGCATATGGAAAACGGGACTCGGTACGGATTCGCCGGACATGATAACGGGCATTAACGGTCCGGAAAAATATTCGCTCATGCAGAACTATCCGAACCCGTTCAACCCGTCGACAAGGATCCGCTATTCACTCGCGTTCGACGGAAATGTCACACTTAAAATCTTCGACGCGGCCGGAAGGGAAATTTCCGAACTGATAAACGGAAAACAATCCGCGGGTTATCACGAATTCGTTTTCGACGCTTCGAGATTAGCCAGCGGCGTCTATTTCTACGAACTCGCATCCGGTACGTTCAGGGAAATCAAAAAAATGATCTCGGTAAAATAAGGTAAATAGATAACACAATAAAAGAGCCCCGTCTGCCACGGGGCTTTTTTATTTGAAGCTGCAGGATACAACTTTATTTATATGACAGTTACCTTTTCAATCATGGGAAAAATTAAAATACTTTCTTTTTTTTCTGTATATTTTTATTTTTAATTATGGAAACCACACAGATTTTCTGGATCGGATTTAACGTTTTTATAGTTCTTATGCTGGCGCTCGACCTCGGCGTATTCAACCGCAAGAGCCATGAGGTTTCGGTCAAGGAAGCGCTTACTTGGAGCGCGGTTTGGATTGCCCTCGCCCTGGCGTTCAACGTGCTTGTTTATTACTATATGGGAAAAACCAAGGCGCTCGAATTTCTGACAGGTTATCTTCTCGAAAAATCTCTTAGTATC
>CAIKZJ010000435.1 GCA_903831845.1 uncultured Ignavibacteriota bacterium | reverse complement strand
TTTTTCATTTATAGCCAATTGCCGCATAACCCACCCAGTGCCTTATGCCTGCCGGGGCGGTCACACCCATGCCAAAATCCCGGACAGGTATGTGGGGATGGTCAATGCTCGTTGCATATTTTATTAATCTGCCTGATAATGCGGAATCCGTATATTTTTGAAGATAATATGATATTAGCAGGCCGAACGGTACTGAATATCTGCCGCACCATGTCCACTTATAGTCGCGGTAATTGTTTTCATTCAGGGTATATTCAGAAAATTTTTTTATTTTACCTGTTGTTATTTCGCCGGCAAGGCAGTTATTTATTATTTCATATTCATGTTCAACCGCAAGTTTGTATCCAGCTGTATCCGCGCCGTAAGGCGCATAGTTCTTTCCGCCCCAGTCATCATCGCCGTAGTGGACTGCGTCGTTGGAAATAACGACAGCGAAATCCCTCCCCCATTCCATATTGTTTTTCAAAAATATGCTTTGAATCGCTTCGGAAAGATTCACCGATATTTCGTTCATTCTTTCATACGGCATATACGGCACAAGAATGCTTATTATCTCGGCGTCTCTGTTATTGTGCTGAATGAAAGGAGTGACTGCTTCAACTGAATGTTCGGCTGCCTGAACTGAGTCGTGTACAATGAAGTAATCAGGGTTCATATTTTTTATGAGGGCATTTCTGAGATTTGACGTCCTTACGGGACCGTAAGGCATCTCCCAGTAATCGAAACTGTCAAAAATAATTTTATTGTCAAGGTTGAACTGTTTTGCTTTATGACATACGCCGATAATAATGACGGTTTTTGCCTTTAGATTCCGAAAGAGAGCTGGATAAACATATCCTACAAAAGAATAATCGTCATGAGGACTTATAATGGTTTTCCATAAAACCGCATCGTCAATTCCTGCTTTCTCGAGCGCGCCGGAAACGCCCGCACTATAGTTGTCATTTACGTATTTCATAAATGCTTCCATCTGATATGCTTTCGAGGTAAATCCTACCGTATCAGACATGTGCCTTGTTCCGTGTAATATTTTATCCTGGGCGGGGGCATGGCTTAGCAGAGCGAAAAAAAGCGCAAACGCAATTATATTAAGTTTCATTTGCTTCATATTTATTAAAGTTGCGAAAATAAAACATAACAAAAAATCCCTAATACAAAAGCGATGCCGTAAAAAAAACGGCTTGCCTGAAAAGGCAAGCCGCTTAATTAAAGCCGTTGTGCGATATTCCGTAAATTACTCGACCGTGAAATTCTTTGTTACCGGTTTTGAATTGTCAGTTTCAATTTTCACCGTAACGGAATAGTTTCCCGCCGGAAGAACGTCCGTGGGTTTGAAGGTGGAATGTACGTATCCGCTTTCGGATTCAATGTCCGCCGTTCCGATTGATTCGCCGTCTTTTTTCCATGCGAAGTTAACTTTAGTTTTTGCGGGGGCGTTGTTGAGGCTTGCAGTGCAATTTATCACCTGCACGTCTGAACTGAACTTGCTCATATCCTCGCCGCAGGGATTGCCGTCAACGCTCGTACAGAGTTTTACATCGGTAAGATTTGCTGTTGAAACGCTGCAAGACGGGAATAAACTCGTGAAACTGATTAAAGCTACCGCTAAAAGCGGAAAAACGGTTTTTAAGATTTTCATGTTCGTTTTTTTTAATTGTTTTTTATATAACAACAAATCCTCTATTAAAATCCTACAATCAGCACAAATATTTCCGTTTTCTGAACAGCAGAATAAACGTTGATTATTGGTTAATTAATTATTACGTTTAATAAGATTTTGTAAGGAGTTTTCAAATGTCCGGGTAAGGATTTATAGCTATCTCATTCAGACAACAAAATCACCATTATGAATTACGCAAAGAATTCCGCTATATTGTTTTTGGTTGGTTATATAGTGTTTTCTGTAATCTTTACCTCAAAAGCCGAATCACAGGAAACGGATACTAATATATACAGCACTCCTACAATTGAAGTTGACGAACTGAAAGACATGCCGAAAGTGGTTCCTGTCACTCTCGAGACGATTAAACGCGAAACAATCTCAAGAAAATTTTTCATACAAAGCCTGCCTGTATTTTTGAACGGCAACACAAGCATAAACGCGTACTCCGAATCTGGTTCTTTTATTGGATATTCATATTTTACTATAAGGGGGTTCGACCAGCGGAGGATATCTGTCATGATAAACGGCATTCCGCAGAATGACGCGGAAGAGCATCAGGTATACTGGAACGAACTATCGGATGTAGTATCTTCTCTCGAAAATATACAGGTCCAGAGAGGAATGAGCACTGCGCTTTACGGTTCTTCTGAAATCGGAGGTGTTATAAACCTGAAAACGATAGATTATTTCAGGAACAGATTCCTCGCTTTTGACGCAGGATACGGATCGTATAATTCAAAAAGACTCTCGCTTGAATATTCGTCCGGACTACTGAAGAGCGGATTCGGCATGTATGCAAAAATTTCAAAGACTAACACCGCGGGATACAGAAACCAGTCTTGGTCCGATAACTGGTCATATTTCCTCAGCGCCGGAAAGACACTCGGGAAAAATTCTGTTCTGCGAATTAATGCTTATGGCTCGCCGGAAAAAAACCACCTGACATATCTTGGGGTGTCGAGATATTATCTTGCCGGAAAAATAATAGGCGATAAATACGCCGACAGAAGATTTAATCCTCTTGCAAACCCTGACGAGACAGGCGATTATTTCCAGCCGCACTTCGAACTTGCTTTCAGCTATCAGCCGTCCGAGAACCTTTTCATATCCAATACATTCAATTACGTTAAGCAGGATGCAAATTACCTGCAGTATTTCCTCACGGAAAGAGGGTACAATTTTACCGATTTCAGGCTTAATTACTTTTACGTTCAGGACACAACGGCATACAGGCCGAACTGTTATCTAAGGGACTGGTCCGGGAGAATTCTGTACGAGAACGGCAGGGGTTACCGAGTAGTTCAGAGCGACATGAAAGTTAAAATCACTTCAAACGGAAACGATTTCGGATGGTACCCGAAACTTCACCTGAAACATTTCAGCGATATAGGGAATTTCATCATCGGAGGAGAGTTCAGGCATCACAGTTCTGAACACTCGGGCGAGATACTGCGCGCAGACGCGCTGCCGCCGGGCACGCCGGATAACTACAGGTACTTCTTCTATAACGGAAGGAAGAACACTTATTCGGTTTACGTAAATGAATTCACCAACATAGAGAAAAAACTTTCAGGGATGGTCGGCATACAGTATACTCATCACGGGTATACAGTTGAAAACAATATAGCGCCATACAACTTCGGAACGGAATACAGCCTGCTTAATTACAGAATCGGCATGAACTATAATTTCAGCAGCAGTTTTCGCGGGTTTATCAACGCGTCGGTGGCAAGGCGCGAACCGAGACTAAGCGATATTTACGACGGTTCGTTCGTGAAATCCGCTCCGAACTTCAAAGCGATAGACACTGTAAACGGGATATATTCGGACCCAATGATAAATTACGAAGAGCTGAAAGATTACGAGATCGGTTTCGCATACACCGGAGATTTTCTAAAAGCGAACATAAATTTTTACTGGATGGATTACAGGAATGAAATTGTCGGCAGCGGCCAGCTGAACAGCACAGGCTCCCCGATTGCTTCCAATGCGGGCGCTTCAATTCACCGCGGAGCCGAGATAGAGTTTGAAATCAATCTGCTTTCGATGAAAAGAATAATGAAACCGGAATCGAATCCATCTCTGACGTTAAGCGGAAATCTCACCTGGTCAGAGAATTACTATAAGTCTTATATATCGGTAAAAGGAATTGACGAGCAGGGTAACATTATTTATGGCGCGGATTATTCCGGAAACAAGATTCTGTTAAGTCCGCAGCTGATAGGAAACCTTTCTCTTAATTTTACTTACGGAAACGGGTTATTCGCATACATCGGCATGCAGCACATAGGCAAGCAATATCTCGACAACACCGAGAACGAAAAGAAAAACCCGGCAGCCCGAAGTATCTGGAGCTACATAGATAAGACGATAAGCATGTACACTGTATTCAACGCGGGAATTTCGTTAAATCTTGCTTCAGTCATGCCTTCATCTTTCGCATCGGGCATTCTTAAAAAATTCGAAATATCGGCAAGAGTAAACAACCTGCTAAACACGCTTTATTCGCCATGGGGAGGAATAGATAATCTGGGCGCGCCCGTCTGGATACCCGCCGCAGAAAGAAATTTTTTCCTGAACGTAAAGACATCCATTTAACCGGAACCGACAAATGGTTCGAGACTGACAGATTTCTGGGCTCCGAGCTGAATTTTGAAGAGCATATAATTCACATCACGGCATTTAAAAAGCAATGAAATCGGGTCAAAAATATTAATAAAAAGTGCAAATTCTTGCCGGAAATGAGATTAAAATTGCCCGGTTTAGGGCATTTAAATGGCGAGCTATTTTTCGAAAAAACAGAAAAATGACTAAAATATTTAGTTTCCAAACATTATATTTGTGCACAAACATCGGGATGTAGCGTAGCCTGGTAGCGCGCTTCGTTCGGGACGAAGAGGTCGCTGGTTCGAATCCAGTCATCCCGACATTACAGAAGGCTCATGGGAAACCTTGAGTCTTTTTATATTAGTATAGGTCGTCCCGAGGACTCGGGATCATCCCGACAAAACATAAGGCTCATGGGGAACCTTGAGTCTTTTTATATTAGTATAGGTCGTCCCGAGGACTCGGGATCATACCGACATTACAGAAGGCTCATGGGAAACCATGAGTCTTTTTTTATTAG
>CAIKZJ010000434.1 GCA_903831845.1 uncultured Ignavibacteriota bacterium | reverse complement strand
TTGAATAAGCATTTCTTTTTTTGATCCCCGCCAAAAGCAAGCGGGGATGACAATATAAAGGAATTTTTCGCTCTCGTTACGAAGCCCCAGCTTCGTAACGACGAATTGTTTTTTGCGTCACGAAGTCCCGACCAGTCGGGATGCAAAGAGCGCACTAGGGCTTCGTGACGAGTGAAAGCGATTTTCACTTCAAAGCTGTGATTATCAAATCTTTTGAGTATGAGGCGTTGAACGGAGTATGATTGAAGTCTGCATAATACTTCAGGGATTTGAAACCGGCCGTTTTCAGCAGTTCTGTCATATTGCTTCTAGTGTATTCGTATAATCTGGTTGTGATAAGATTATGGTTCTTCAGATTTTCTTTATCCGCCGTGAGAATGTTGAAATCGAGGCGGCCGGGAAGAAAATCATAGAATCGGAAGAAAATTTTTCCGCCGCTTTCAGTAACATTAACTATTCTTTTATTATCCTTACGCAGGCTGCGGTAATTCAGAATCTGAAGAAGAAACGTTCCGCCCTTTTTCATAATCAAGTGAATCCTGTGCAATGATTTTTTCAATTCAGCCGGATTAATGTTAGCAAGAGTATTGCCGAGCGATATGACAAAATCGAACTGGTGATTGTAATCTTTCGTTATTTCCGAAGCGGGTTTGTTGACGTATCCCACATGGCATCCGTAGGAAGCAGCTTTCTTTACAGCCTCATGAAGCATTTCTTCAGAAGGCTCGAAACCTATGACCTGCAGGCCGTTCAGCGCGAGCGCGATCGAGTCGTTTCCTGTACCGCATCCGACATCGGCGGCGAACCTGTAATCTCTCTTGATGAATTTCTTCAGAATGTCTTTTCTCGCGTTTATATAAGCGGACGAATTCACCATCAGGTCATAATCAGGCGAAAGCGTATTATAGAAGTCAGTATTTTTATTCAGTCTTCCCAAACGAATCTGAAAAGAAAAATAGAAATAACGGTTATAACGACAGTGTAAGAAACGAGAATCTGGAAATCTCCTAAAAGTTCGGACATCGGGACGCCTTCGGAAGCGAGTTTAGTCGAATCGATAAGCGTAAGCAAAAGAGGAAGCAGAACCGGAAAAGCAAGCACTGGATAAAGAGTGCCTTTGGAATTCGCTTTAGCGATTATAGCAGCTATAATAGTCGACGCGGCCACGATTCCGAAGTTGCCGAGAATCACGGTAACGAAAAAAGCAGCGAAGTTCTTGATGTTGATTCCGGTAATCAGGTAGAACAGGAAAAATATCACGATATTCAGCGAGAACGTAAGTATGAAATTAAAAAGGAGCTTGCCGAGGAAAATTTCGGTTGGCGCGGCTGAAAGTTTCAGCGCCATCGAAGTGCCGGTTTCCTCTTCTTTAATGAACACTCTGGCGAGTCCGCTGATAGCGGAAAAGAAAATGACAATCCAGAAAAGACCGGAAAGGATTGTATCCTCGACTTTCTCGTCGCCGAGCGAGAATTTGATTATTGAAATGGTGATAATTACGAACATCAGGAGCGAGTTTATTACGTAGCGGTTCCTGATTTC
>CAIKZJ010000433.1 GCA_903831845.1 uncultured Ignavibacteriota bacterium | reverse complement strand
GCGGCAACGTCACCGGGGGTTCGAATCCCTCTCTCTCTGCTCAGGGTTTATTGCTAACAGCGGTAAACCCTTTTTTTATGTTCGAAATGTCGCGACTATGAAATAAAAAAATGGTTTCCATTTTATGAAAACCATTTTCTTTTTATAAATTTTCAGTAATAATCTTATGCCATCTTGTATGCAACCGCGTTGATGTTCATTCCCGCGCCTACCGATGCCAGGACGAGATTATCGCCGGGGTTCAGGCTGTGCTTCTCGAGTTTGCCTTTCAGTATGAGGTCGAGAAGAATGGGAATAGTCGCTACCGAACTGTTGCCGAGTTTGTCGATTATCATCGGCATTATACCGTCGGGAATTTTTACTTTTTCGTAAAGTGCGAAAACCCTCTGCAGTATCGCTTCGTCCATCTTTTCGTTAGCCTGATGCAGGAGCACCTTGCTTACCTTGTCCAGTGTGAGCTTTGCTTTTTCCAGGCACTGTTTCACGAGCAGGGGAACATTGCTGAGAGCGTATTCGTAAAGTTTTCTTCCGTTCATTTTCAGGAAGAGGTCTTCACCTTCCTTTTCGGGATTGTAAGATTTGTTCATCCACAGAAGATGAGCTTCCGTGTACGTGTCTGAACGTGCCGAATGCGAAAGTATTCCGACAGGCTCTTCGCTTTCAACCGCTTCGAGTATAACCGCTCCCGCGCCGTCAGAATAAATCATGCTGTCGCGGTCGTGCGGGTCGGAAACTCTCGAAAGAGCTTCGGAACCGATTACGAGCGCTTTCTTCGCATCGCCTGATTTAAGATAATAATCTGCCTGTATAACTCCCTGCAGCCATCCCGGGCATCCGAATATAATGTCGTAAGATACAGCTTCGGGTCTCTTTATTCCGAGTTTGTTCTTAACACGCGCGGCAAGCGACGGCACGAAGTCGGAGCGTATGTTGCCTGCTCTCACGTCGCCGAAATTATGAGCCACTATTACGTAGTCGAGTGTCTCGGGGTCTATGCCTGAAGATTCGATTGCATTCTTCGCCGCCATAAACGCGATATCTGACGTAACGTATTCGTCGTTCAGATAACGTCTTTCAGAAATATTTGTAATTTTCTTGAACTTCTTAATTAATTCTTCGTTCGGTATTTCAAGGACCTTTCCTTCGGAATCATAGAACACGTTATTCAGAAAATCGCTGTTCGCAACAATCTTCTCGGGTATGTAACTTCCGGTTCCTTTAATTACTGAATACAATTTATTTCGCATTATACAAGTGTTGAAATTATTTAATCTTGGCAAGATAAATATTTTAATGCATAGATTCTATTTATTTTGAAATGTCATTTCTTTTAAAAATTAAATAAAATTGAATAATTCCTTTCAATTTTCATAAATCAAAACATAGTCTCCATGCTCTTGTTTGTTGTTATCAACTATTTGAGTATAATGTCGAGACTACGAAAAACAGCAAAACATGCAATTTTAAACTATTTTTGAATAAATCTATGGCATATATTTTGTAAATATATATAGAAAAACTATTAGGGAATAGGATTATGAAAAAACTTATTACGATTCTGCTTTTAATCATTGCGCTGCCGGCGTTTTCACAGTATAACACAGGCGGTGCAAATACAAATTCCGATGATCCGATCGATGATAAAGCCGGAAAAGGAACGGAGATTATCGCAAATAAATTCGGATTCGAAAAAGTAAGCGCGTTGAGGCTTATGAACTATGAGAAGACATCAACCGGTGATCTGGTTATTAAAGGGAAGAACGGTGCGTCACAGGATAATTCAATCGAAGAGAATTTCGACAGAAACAACAATGTATGTCCTAACGGCCAGTGCGGTTCAAACCTCTTTCTGTGGGGTGCTGTATCAGTAGCGGCTGGAATACTTTCAGTTGTGATGTTAAAAAGTAAGTAAACATTATGTAAAGTTGAAATTCTCAAAACAATATCATTTTGAGAATAGAGACTTCGTTCTTTTAAAATGTAACGTTAAAAACAGTTCAGAATCAAATAAAAAGTCAGTTAAGTCTTTGGTATATAACTTGAATATAAAATTATAGAACACAAAACCCTATTATTATGAAATACTTCATCACATTAGCAATTTTGGTAATTTTTGGCATTAACGCGGGCGCGCAGACAACAGCGGGCGGCGACGATAAAGCCTTTGGCGCTTCTATCGGAAAGTGCAACGGCTATACATACGGCACAAATTACACAATAGTAAAAGGCCAGGTAACCGAATGCTGCAGTGAAAATAATGTCTGTCATATGGAAACAAAAGTATCTGCGGATAAAGAACTGAAAGCCGCGGATTTAAAAACCGGCAGATATTCTTACGAGGTCAGCTATACGGCTTCATCCCGTGAAATAGTTCGGTCAGATAAAAAATAAGAGCTTATAAATTCGGCTTCAGTAATCCTGCATTCATTGCAGGATTACGTCCGTTTTTTATATTTCTCAAAATGCAAAACGTTTTTTCATTTTGAGAAATATTTTTTTATATAAAAAACATTTCCTTTTATTCCTTCCAAAAATTGAGATATTCTTTATACAAATAATGGCACACAGTTTGTTACTCCGATTTTAAAATCAAAATTTGTTATACGGAGGCTAAAATGAAATACTTTATTACTTTTGCTATCCTGATATTGTTCGCTGCAGGAGTGAAAGCGCAGGACGCGGTCAGGAGCATCGACGATGAAAACGGCGGATATGTGGTTTCCGCTGAATCTGCATTTGGTGCAGGTTTGAACACTACCTTTATGAAGAAACACCAGGGAGATTTTAAAATAAGTCCGCTCGTTATGATGAAGGAAAATCCGCGCCTCATAACCTGTTCCGTAAAGGATGACGATACATGCGGAGAGGGCAACGGTTCCTGCCGTAATGACGCTTTTATATGGGGGGCGATTTCTGTGCTGGCGGGACTTATCGCGTTCACAGGAATTAAGAAATAACGTAAAAAGTAAAAATATAATCCGAAAGGAGAATAAAGGCGGCTTTCAGCCGCCTTTTTTTATTTCCAATTCCGTTTCATGAAAATTTTATTACATGTATGTTGTTATGAATAAAAAACTTCAATATGCATAATGAAAATCATTTCCGTTCAAGCGATATAATAAGGGACACAGTAATCGGAATGTCAGACGGGCTTACTGTTCCGTTCGCACTTGCCGCCGGCCTGTCGGGCGCCGTCGCTGATAATTCAATTATCGTTATAGCCGGACTGGCTGAAATCGCCGCCGGGTCCATAGCTATGGGGCTAGGAGGTTACCTTGCCGCAAAAAGCGACGCCGAGCATTACGAGAGCGAAATGAAAAGAGAAGAAAAGGAGATAGCAGAAATTCCGGAAGCCGAAGAGAAGGAAATCCGGGAAATTCTCATGGATTACGGAGTAGATGAAGAATCCACGAAGCCGTTTGTGAACGCTCTGAAGAAAAATCCGGGGAGGTGGATTGACTTTATGATGAAGTTTGAACTGGGACTTGAGAAACCCGAGCCGAAACGCGCGCGGAACAGCGCGATGACTATAGCCGGCTCTTACATCGCAGGAGGTATTGTACCTCTCTCTCCTTATATTTTCGTTAAAGATTCTGTGCCCGCTCTTCTTATCTCCGTGGCGGTTACTTTGCTTGCCCTGGGAATCTTCGGTTACATTAAGGGCAGGTTCATTTCAACTACGCCTGTCAGAAAAGCTCTGCAGACTGTCGTTACCGGCGGGCTTGCAGCGGGAGCCGCTTTTCTTATAGCGAAACTGATTTCATGATTTCCCGCCTCGTTCCCAAACTCCTGTTTTCAAGAGCGAATCTTCGATTTGGGAACGCGTATTAATGTAAATCTTGGTTTCCAAACCGAAGATTCGCTCTTACCAAGAGGACTATGCTAACCAGAAAGAAATTATTCTTACTTTAATTCTTCATGTGTCCTGTCCCGATAAACACATAAGTTATTTTTAATCTTTGGGGTAACTTTTCATTCTCAACTGTAATTTTGCACTTCGAATTTTACATTTTACATTAAAGTGGAACTATAATTAAATTTAAAATTGTTTTAAATACGACTATATTAGTCCGGTTTTATAAGTTAAAAATTTACAATGGTTAAGTTTTCAAAAAAACTCGAATACGCTTTGATTTCCCTGAGGCATATTTCCAATGCCGGCGCAGAAGTTACGCGTGTCCGCGATATCTCTGAAAAATACAATATTCCCCACGACCTTCTTGCGAAGATACTTCAGAAGCTTAAGAAGGAAAATATACTCGATTCAAGTCAGGGAATTAACGGGGGATATACTCTGAACAGAAAACTTAACGAGATCCCGCTTTCCGAGCTTGTGAATATAATTGAGAACAGCACATCTATTGTTGAGTGCATGCACGACGAGGACAACAACTGCATGATCACGGACAGCTGCACGATAAAGGACCCTTTGAGCAGGATACAGTCGGAGTTTGAGAATATACTTAAAACCAAAATGATATCCGACTTTGTCTGATAAAGTCATATACATGGATTACAACGCGACGACGCCCGTCGACGAAGAAGTGCTGAATGCGATGCTTCCATATTTCGGCGAAAAGTTCGGCAACGCTTCTTCGAAACATCATTACGGGAACGAAGCGGCGGCGGCTGTCGGCAGCGCGAGAAACAAAATCGCCGAAGTTATCGGCGCATCTGCGGAAGAAATCGTATTCACGAGCGGCGCTACGGAATCTGTAAATCTTGCCGTAAAGGGTGCGGCCGAAGCTAACTACAGGGAAGGCTGCAATATAGTCACTACGGAGATAGAGCATTCGTCTGTGCTGGATACCTGCAAGGCGCTCTCGGAATCAGGTATAGAAATACGGTATGCGAAACCCGACAGGTACGGACGCGTCAGCGCGGAAACGATAGATGAACTTATAAACGATGATACTATTCTGGTAAGCGTGATGACGGTGAACAACGAAGTAGGCACAATCCAGCCGCTTCCCGAAATCGGAACGATATGCTCAAAAAAAAATGTTCTGTTTCATACTGACGCAACCCAGGCATACGGAAAAATTCCGATGAATGCAGCGGAACTCAGAATCGATTTAATGAGTTTTTCTTCTCATAAGATTTACGGTCCTAAGGGCATCGGAGCTTTGTACGCAAGAGCGGATAACCGGAAAATAAAGATCGCTCCCCAGATTCACGGAGGCGGTCATGAAAGGGGCCTTAGAAGCGGCACGCTGAACGTTCCGGGTATAGTCGGATTCGGCAAAGCCGCGGAGGTTGCGGGGAAAATGATGTATGATGATTTTAAAAAGCAGACCGTGTTGAGGGACAGGCTTATAGAGAATTTCCTTAGAAGGCTGCCGCACGTTTATCTTAACGGACACAGGTCAAAGAGGATGCCTAACAACGCGAACATTTGTTTCGAGGGAGTCACAGCTTCGATGCTAATGAACAGCATAAAGGATGTGGCTGTATCGGCTGGGAGCGCATGCAGCTCCGCAACTTTACAGGATTCTCATGTGTTAAAATCTATGGGCCTGACGCCCGATAGAGTAAGGTCGTCGGTAAGGTTCAGCATCGGAAGGATGACGACCGGTGAAGAAATTGAAACAGTAATTGAAAAGTATATTAATTCAGTAAACAATCTAAGAAATTAAATTAAATTATATGTCAGAAGATACAAAATTCGTTCCGGGTGTTTCAGAAGATATCAACATCACGGACAAGGCTTTAAGCGAGATAAAAAGAATTATGAAGGAAAACAACATTCCGGAGAATTACGGCCTTAGGATAGGAATAAAAGGCGGCGGTTGT
>CAIKZJ010000432.1 GCA_903831845.1 uncultured Ignavibacteriota bacterium | reverse complement strand
TGTTCCTTCAGGATTTCATCGCTCCTTTTTACATATTCCTGCAATCCAAATTCAAACTCACATACAGCCGTATTGACGACGCGATACAGGCGAACGAAATCGTGCTGCAGTCCGAAATTGACAACAGTTTCCCGGGGGTTAACACGGTCAAGATGAAGTTCTTTATAACAATAACAAACAAAGGATTCGAAAAACTCGAAATTATTCAGAAAAATAAAACAATAACAGCAAATTGCATTACAGAAGACTGATCGTGCTGATGTTTCTGCTGCTTCCGCTTTCGGTTTACGCGCAGAATACAAATGAAGCAAAGAAAACCGATACGCTTACTTACGCGCTGTACATGAAGGCGGCGTGGGGCGAACTTATTGAAACCGGCGAGAATGCGCTTGATGAAGGTACGGATTTCTATTATCTGAGAATGAGAATAGGAATCGCTTATTATAACGAAAAGGATTACATGTCCGCGGCGCCGCATTTCCGGAAGGCGCTGGCGTTCATACCGAATGACCCGGCCGCGTCGGAATATCTTTACTGGAGTTATATATTTTCCGGGCGGGAAGCGGACGCGCGGGTCCTGGCGTCGAACTTTACTTCTAAATTCCTGAAAGACATCGGGGCTAAACCGCAGAGTTTTATAGGCGGCATTTATGTCGAGGGCGGGTTCATGTCGAACGCGGATTTTACGGACAGCACGAAAAGCGGTTTCGGAAAAGATTCTCTGGTATACGGCGAGATAAAGCCTGAGAATAATTCTACATATTTCAGCGTTAACGTTAATTTTGTCCCGTCGAGCAGGTTTACGGTTTTTACCGGATACAACAATCTGAACCTGAATAATAAAAAGATGTTCGTGTCAACAGGCAATTCTCCCGGAAATTTCAACCTGAAGACGAAGCAAAACGAATTTTATCTGAACGCAGGCGTATACGCCGGCGCGGGATTTACATTAAGCGGTATCGTTCATTATCTTAACATAAAGACTGAAGACGTAACCGCCTCGGTAAACAAAATGACAGGCGCGGTCACATATACGCAGGCATCGGAGACGCTGGATAATTATGTAGGGATGTTTGCCGTAGCCAAGTCGCTCGGAAAATTCCGTCTGTCGCTCGGAAGTTCTTATTCAAACCTCAACAAGGCAAAGCAGATTCAGAATACTCTTTCTGTAGTCTACTTCCCGCTTGGAAACCTGAATTTCTACTCCGTAACCGATTTAACAGCGCATTCGCAGAAAAAGGACGATACTTTGAAAAATTCAAACGGAAAGTTTATGACTCGGGGAATCGTGAATCAGAAAATCGGGTTTAAAGTCTTTGATAAATTATGGCTTGAAGGTTTTTATATGTTCGGTAACGCCGAAAATTACAACGAAAGCAGCGCTTTTGTCGTTTTTAACTCCATGTACACAATGAACAACAGGTTAGGTGTAAACCTTCTCGCGCCTTTGTCTTCTTCGGTGCAGTTGTCTTTGAGATATCAGTACTATAATCTTGAAATAACAGAGCTGGCATACGATTCACCTTCAACATACAGCACTATAACAAAAACAAATAAATTTCACAAAATAATAGGCGGATTAAAATGGACATTTTAAAATTAAGAACACTTGTTATTCTGGCGGCATTCCTGCTGCTGTCTTCGCTGTCGTATACGCAGACGTACAATGAAGCGGCGGGAAACTGGGGCGAGGATCTAAGGAGCGCCTTCAGGGAAAGTTACAAACAGGAGAAAGCCGGAAAGATTTCAAAAGCAATCGACGCGCTGACGAAAGTTTACAGCGACAAGAACTACGAGGTAAACGCGAGGCTCGGGTATCTGAGCAACCTTAACAAACAGTACAACGAATCAATTTATTATTACAACGTAGCGATTGGCCTGATGCCTCTTTCCGTGGAAGCGAGACTGGGTCTTGCGAATCCTGTCGCGGCTATAGAAGACTGGACGACGCTGGAGAAGAATTACAACGACGTTCTGAGGATCGACCCGAATAACTCGCAGGCGAATTACAACCTCGGGATGATGTATTATTACAGGGCCGATTACGCGGGCGCGCTGAAGTACATAGAAAAGACCGCAAACATGTATCCTTTCGATTACTATTCCGTGCTCATGCTCGGCTGGACGTATTACAACCTCGGCAAATCGCGCGAAGCGGAAGTTCTGTTCAATAAAGTTTTGTGTATATCGCCAGACGACAAGTCTGCGCTTGAAGGACTTGGACTACTGAAGAAATAAATCCGGAAAGAATAAAGAGCCCCTGCAAAGGGGCTTTTTGTTAAGGCATCCTCTACATTTTAAGTTATAAATACATAAACTATATTGCATCAGGCAGAAGAATTTGTCAGAGAATTCAACTATAGAACTCCTTAAAGGCGGAGACCGCACAGCATTCCGGGATTTCTTTGAGGAATACAAAGACCGGGTTTATAACACATCGCTCGGTATTCTTCAGAACAGAAACGACGCGGAAGACATTGTTCAGGAAGTCTTTCTTGAAATATTCCGTTCGATAGATAATTTCAGGGGAGAATCTTCTTTAAGCACCTGGGTTTACCGCGTGACAGTCAACAAATCGCTTGAACACATAAGAAAATCAAAGAGGAAAAAAAGATTCGCATTCGTCGAATCCATATTCGGCGAAAAATCCGAGTCGGAAAATCTACCCGACTTCAATCATCCCGGCGTGCTGCTTGAAAATTCCGAACGCTCCGCAATATTATTTAAAGCCATCGACAAACTAAAAGACTCGCAGAAGAGCGCATTCGTGCTTAGCAAGGTCGAAGGTCTTTCGAACAAGGAAATCGGAGAAGTAATGAAAATCAGCGAATCATCCGTCGAGTCACTTATGCACAGGGCAAAGGAGAACCTTAGAAAGATTCTCGGAAACTACTATAAAAACAACAGTTAAAACCCGCAAGTTTTTAAATTAAAAAGCATCTAAATATAAGAATGGATAAGCGGAATAAAATAGAGGAAGAAATAGACAAGACTCTCAACAGTCTTGAAGGCATTTCTGGCGCAGAAGCAAGTCCGTTTCTGTTTACAAGAATTGAGTCGGCGTTGTACGAACCTCGACCCGACAGCACGAGGCTGTACGGTTACGTTCTTGCGGCTGTTATCATCCTGCTCATAAATGTGTTTTCATTCGTTTATTACAATTCAAAGGTTGTTACGGCAACGGGAACATCCGTGCAGACAGCCACGATAGTTCAGGAATTCAACACATTCGAATATAACAACACGGAGGATAATTAATTGGATACAAGCAATAAGCAAAAAGGTCTTTATATTGTAATCATTGCGCTTCTGGTTATTAATATAGGAACGCTCGGTTTTCTTTGGTATAATTCGTTAAGGGGACCGAAGCACGATAAAGGGTCTCTGCCGATGGCGCCGCCGCCTGAGGTGCTTTTCAGGGATGAACTCAGGTTCACGCCCGAACAGATGACGAAAATGGAAGCGTTCAGAGACGAAAATTTCAAGGCGACGAAAAAGATACACGATGAGATAAGGGATTTGAAGAAGAGCATGTCGGAACAAATAAAATCCGCGGGCGATGATGAAGCGAAAAAAATCGCGGGACAGATAGGCGATAAACAGAAAGAGCTTGAAATGCTCAGGTTCACGCACTTCAGGCAGATACGCGGGATATGCGACGATGCGCAGAAACAGAAGTTCGACGAGATGATGAAGAAAATACCCGGACCCGAAGACATGCAGCCCGGACCGGGAATGAACCCGAACGGACCGCCGCCCGACCCGAACCGTCAGGGCCCTCCGCCAAGGGAAAACAGGCCGGACAGTCTGAAGAAATAAATCAGGTAAAAATAATTTGGTATCTCAAAAAGAAACGGGCAGGTATACCTGCCCGTTTTTTATTTGAATAAAGTGACAAATGAGATCTCGAACAAATATTTTTAGGTTTGGGATAAAATTATTAAATGGCAATTTTAAAGGTCTCAGAAAAAGTAAATAGCAGTTTTATATTTGCAGATTTATCTTTAATTTTATTCGAAGCAAAACAATTCGTCTTTCCGACCTAGCCCACGGCTTTAGCCGTGGGTAGAATAGAAATGAAAACAACAACCGTTTTAACGGTTTTAGATACACTAAATAGCAGTTTTATATTTGCAGATTTATCTTTAATTTTA
>CAIKZJ010000431.1 GCA_903831845.1 uncultured Ignavibacteriota bacterium | reverse complement strand
CTGTATCTCGGAATCCTTGGCTACGGAATATATTCGATGGTTCATACGCCTGTAGACGCGATTCCGGACCTGTCTGAGAACCAGGTCATTATCTGGACAGAATGGATGGGACGCAGTCCGCAAATAATCGAAGATCAGATTACATACCCGCTGACGACAAGCCTCCAGGGCATGCCCCAGGTTAAAGCCGTGAGAAGCCAGTCGATGTTCGGGATGAGTTTCATCTATGTTATATTCGACGATAATACCGATGTATACTGGGCAAGAAGCCGCGTTCTCGAAAAACTTTCGCAGGTGCAGGGCTCGCTCCCCGAAGGCGTTAAACCCGTTATCGGTCCTGATGGAACAGGAGTCGGTCATATATACTGGTATCACCTCAGCAGCAGCAAGTACGACCTTGGAGAATTAAGGGCGATACAGGATTATTATCTTAAACTCGGGCTGCAGGCTGTCGAAGGCGTGGCGGAAGTTGCTTCAGTCGGTGGATTCATTAAACAATACCAGATTGACGTTGACCCCGGAAAACTAAACGCGTACGGGCTTGGCGTGTCCGATGTCGTCTCTGCAGTGCAGAGAAGCAATAAGGATGTCGGCGGCAGGAATATCGAATCCTCCGACATAGAATATTTTGTAAGAGGTAAAGGGTACATTACTAACGTTAGCGATATTGAAGAAATTGCTCTGACTTCGGGTAAAAACGGTATTCCCGTAAGGATTAAGGATGTCGGAACCGTGCAGATAGGCGCGGATATTAGACGCGGCATGCTTGATATGAACGGGGAAGGCGAGGTTGTAGGCGGAATCATTGTAATGCGGTACGGCGAAAACGCCCAGACTGTCATCGACAGAGTGAAGGAAAAATTAAATGAACTCCGGAAAGGTCTTCCGGACGGGATTAAAATTCAGACTTCCTATGACAGAAGCGGCCTCATATCTTCCTCAATCGATACTCTTAAACGCGCTATTATTGAAGAGTGTATTATTGTGTCCCTGATAGTTCTTGTGTTCCTCTTTCATTTTCCGAGCGCAGTCAGAATATTGATTGAAATTCCTGTCGCCATTCTCATTTCCTTCATACTGATGAGACAGTTTAATATTACGTCAAATATTATGAGTCTCGGAGGTCTCATTATTTCAATCGGTATTCTCGTTGACGCTTCAATTGTTATGGTGGAAAACGCATACAGGAATGTTGCTAAAGCGCAGGAGTCAGGTCTTAAAATCGACTATAAAGAGATTGCCGCCAAATCTGCAAAACAGGTCGGCAGGGCGATTTTCTTTTCAGAAGCTATCATAGTGGTCTCTTTTCTTCCCGTCTTTTTGCTTCAGGGACAGGAAGGCAAACTCTTTCATCCTCTCGCATTCACGAAAACTTTCGCCATTGCAGGCTCGGCGTTTATTACAATCACTCTGGTCCCGATGCTTATGACATTGTTCATGAAAGGAAAAATGTACGGCGAACAGAAAAATCCGGTGATGCGGTTCTCCGGAAAAATTTACGATCCGCTTCTCCGCCTTGCACTGAAATACAGGAAGACAACACTTGCGGTAAATATCGTTGCGCTTATTGCTACTGTACCGCTTATTATGAATACGGGCAGCGAGTTTATGCCTCCGCTCGACGAGGGGAGCATTCTGTTTATGCCGACTATGCTTCCTAACGTATCGATGAACGAAGCCAAAAGAATCCTTCAGGTTCAGGATGCGATAATAAAAAGCGTTCCGGAAGTCGACCACGTTCTCGGAAAAGTCGGACGGGCCGATACGCCTACCGATCCCGCTCCCACAAGCATGATTGAGACGATTATCATGCTGAAAGATAAATCGGAATGGAGAAAAGGAATGACGAAAGAAGGCATTGTAGCCGAACTCGATTCAAAACTAAAGATTCCCGGCGTGAGCAACGGCTGGACCCAGCCGATTATCAACAGGATAAACATGCTTTCTACGGGGGTGCGTACCGACCTTGCCGTCAAGGTCTTCGGTGAAAATCTCGATACACTCGAGCAATTAGCTATCCGCGCTGAAACTATTCTTAAGAAAATACCCGGCGCTGCAGATGTCTTTGCGGAAAGAACCCAGGGTGGATCCTATATCGATATCGATATTAAACGGGATGCGATTTCGAGATACGGACTGAATGTCGGCGATGTCCAGGATGTGATTGAAACAGCAATAGGTGGTGAGAATATTACTAGGACCGTTGAAGGTAGAAGAAGATTTCCCGTACGAGTGAGATATATGAAAGACTACAGAATGGATATCGAGGATCTGAAGAAAGTTTATGTTACGGTTTCGGGAAATACTATGAGCGTTAATCCTTCATCCACATCCGGTATGGGGGAAGGTATGACAAAAACACTTTCTAACACGTCTACGGGGAAACTGCAGATTCCGCTCGGTGAAATCGTTGATATCAAAATAACTTCCGGCCCGCCCATGATAGGTTCCGAAAACGCGCAGCTTCGCTCAATTGTGTTTCTGAACGTCAGGGGAAGAGATATGGGCGGTTTCGTCGAAGAGGCAAAACAGGTTCTTGATAAGGAGTTCGCGCCTTCTCTTCCTAAAGGTTATTACTTTTCGTGGAGCGGACAGTGGGAAAATCAGATACGCGCGAAACAGCGCCTGCAGATAATTATGCCTGTCGTGTTTTTCGTGATTTTCATTATGCTTTATTTCGTCTATAAGAATTTCCTGGAAGCCGCGCTCGTTATGCTGTCAGTGCCTTTTGCCCTCATAGGCGGAGTGTTTTATATGTATATACTCGGACTTAATTTTTCTGTCGCCATATGGGTCGGGTTTATTGCTTTGTACGGCGTTGCCGTGGAAACGGGAGTCATAATGGTGATTTATCTCCATGAAGCTCTCGACAGGAAACTCGAACAAAAAAACGGCGTGCTTTCAAAGCAGGACCTGATTGACGCCACTGAAGAAGGCGCCATACTAAGACTCAGACCAAAACTGATGACTGTCGCTGTCGCTATGATAGGGCTTATTCCCGTAATGTGGTCTTCGGGAACAGGTTCCGACCTCGCTAAACCGCTGGCAGTTCCCCTTATCGGCGGCATTCTTACATCAGCCGTCCACGTTCTCTTTGTTACGCCGGTAATTTTTGTGATG
>CAIKZJ010000430.1 GCA_903831845.1 uncultured Ignavibacteriota bacterium | reverse complement strand
CTCTCATCAGTTCTATTTCTTTTTCGCTTTTAACGAGAGACATTTGTGTAATATCAGAACCTGCGCGATTTAAGTTTCGTGCCTTTCATAAATCCGTCGTAATGCCTCATGAGAAGATGAGACTCTATCTGCTGAAGCGTGTCAAGCGCCACGCCCACGACGATAAGAAGACTCGTTCCGCCGAAGAACTGCGCAAGACCCTGGGTTACTCCCAGCTTCGTGAGCATTGACGGTATGATCGCTATTATTGCCAGGAATATTGAACCCGGCAGTGTAATCTTTGTTAAAATGTTGTCTATAAAATCCGAGGTCGGCTTACCCGGTCTCACTCCCGGTATGAACCCGCCCTGCTTCTTCATGTTGTCCGCCACGTCCTTCGGATTGAAAGCTATGGCCGTATAGAAATATGTAAAGAATATAATCAGCAATGCGTATACGAACGAATAAAAATAACTCTGGTAATCGAAATACCGCGCCACTCCCTGCATGAACTCGCTGTTCGGGAAGAACGAAAGAACCGTGCTCGGTATGAACATTATCGACTGCGCGAATATAAGAGGCATGACGCCCGCCTGGTTTACCTTAAGCGGTATGTACTGCGTTACACCTCCGAAAACTTTTCTCCCTACCACTCTTTTCGCATACTGCACTGGTATCTTTCGCGTTGCGACAGTGACAGCTATTACACCCGCTATAATGAAAACGAATGCCGTAATGTAAAGCGCCTCTATCAGTATGTTCCTGACGCCTTCGGATATTATCCTGTATTCGTCGAATACCGAATAAGGGAATCTGTCAATTATACCTATGAAAATTATCAGCGATATACCGTTTCCTATGCCCCTCTCGGTTATCTGCTCACCCATCCACATTAGAAGGATGGTGCCGGCGGTCAGGAATATGACCGTCGAAAGCGTGAACATGAAAGTTGAAATTTCCGGGCTGATTATATGAAGCTCTCCGGCTTTTCTCGTACCGAGCTGCACGCTGATGCCCCACGCCTGAAGCGCCGCTACGGGAATCGTGCCCAGCCTGGTAAGCTGATTGATTTTCTTCCTTCCTTCCTCGCCCTCTTTCTGAAGCTTCTGGAAATAAGGAAAAACCGCGCCCAGTAACTGTATTATAATCGACGCGCTGATGTAAGGCATTATGCCGAGTGAGAACACGGCTGCCTTCTGGAAAGCACCGCCAACGAACAGATCGTATAAACCGAACAGGCTGTTCGAGTTCATGTTCTTGTTCGCTTCCGCCAGTATTGACGCGTCAATTCCCGGAAGGGTTATGTGCGCTCCGATTCTGACTACAACGAGAAGTGCGATCGTGAAGAGGATTCTTGTTCTGAGTTCCTCTATCTTAAAAATGTTCCTGAAATTTTCTACGAAACCGCTCATATTATAATGGCTTTTCCTCCGAGGTTTTCGATTTTTTCTTTAGCAGATTTGCTGAATGAATTTGCTGATATTTCAAGCTTTGTCTTAAGCTCCCCGTTTCCGAGAATCTTCAACGGCTTCCTTGCATCCTTTACGAACCCAAAGCTGAGGAAATATTTTACGTCGACCTTCGTTTCGGAAATCTTACCGTCGTCGATAAGCTTCTGTATGTTACCGAGGTTCAAAACATTATACTCAACTCTGTTGATGTTTTTGAAACCGAATTTCGGCACCCTTCTCTGAAGCGGCATCTGACCGCCTTCGAACCATGCCCTGTATTTGTTGCCTGAACGCGACTTCGCGCCGTTTTCGCCTCTCGTCGATGTTCCGCCGAATCCGGAACCCTGTCCTCTACCGACTCTTTTTTTCTTTTTTCTCGAGCCTTCTGCGTATTTTAAGTTACTGAGTATATTCATTGCTTTTTATTAGACTAATAATAAGACCCCTTGTTTAACCAAGGGGTCTTTATGTAATGATTTATAATATTCTTTTTAACAAATTACTTTCCAAAATTGTAAGATGCTGAAAGTACGCCGAACAGATCGTTCGTCTTTCCTGTCATTATATAGAAACCTTCCTTGAAAAGTCTTTCGCCGACTGTTCCGCTGAGGTTGAATCTGTTGAAATCAAGACCGAAACCGCAGGTGATCGTCTGCTTTGAATCTGACACTCCGGTTCCTTTCCAGGACCAGGTTGTCGCGACTAAAGTGTTCTCGCTCTTGGTCGATGATACTGACCTTGAGTAACCGGCTCTGCCTGTAAGCCATTCGGTGAACGGCCATTCGATACCGAGGTTGAACTGCGGTAATACGAATTCTGTGTACTTGTATGTCGACTGAGCAACGTCCTGCTTGTCTTCATATGAATGATAACCGAACGATAAACCGCCCGCGAGAAGACCGTTATCGAGCACCGGCATGTTGACGCCGAGACCGCCCATGAACGACATGTGGCTGTACTTGTTGTATCCGCCGGCCGCTACGGGTGTTGATGTCGGATTCCAGCTGTACATCGCGAAATTAAGATAAGGAACCAGGTTGATGCCGAGGTTCTTGTTCGCTGTGAAAAATCCTCTTGCGAAAACGTCCATCTGAAGTCCGCCTTCGTTTTCCCAAATATTGTTTGTCGTGCCGACTGTCTGATCGTATTTGAACTTGTTCGTCTTTACGTCGACAGCGCCTTCAATCCATCCGCCTTCAAGCTTGCTCAGTAAACCGAGTGTCGCGCCTAATGACGATGAATTCCATTTCTGTGTTACGCCTGTTGAGTCGTATTCAGTCGACCATCCGGCATAGTAAGGAGCTAAACCAAGCGCGAACTTGGGTGAAAGCTGCCAGCCGAATAATACCTTTAAAGGCACAACGGGTCTCTGTACGTTGTATGTGTTCGTCCTTCCGAAATCTGTCCAGCTGTCCTCGTATTTGTTGAGTACGAGACCTAACGCTATTTCCTTCGAAAGACCGAAGTTGGCGCCTGCCCACTGCTCAGTAAGTTCATACTGCGTGCCGGTCACCTGATCTCTTCCAAGATCGCCGAATAAGTAGTTCTTGTATACGGTCGACCATGCGGGGTTCCTGTTGATGTCTATGGACGCGTCCTTTATAAAAGGATTGTATCCAAGAGCTTCGTATCTTGCCGTTCCGCTCGGGATTGACTGTCCGAACGACACAGAAGTGACGAGCATGATCCCCAAAAGCATAACGGAGAGTAATTTTGCAAATTTCATTTCTTTTCCTTTCATTTAGTTTTTGTTTTTTTTACCGTAACACTGATTCTTTCTGAAAACTTTTTAAAGTACTTCTACTTTCACTAAATGCTTCACCTTTTCGATCATTCCTCTGATCTGAGGTGAATCCTTTTTAACGACTGAATAATTAGGTCTTCCCAGACCCAATGCTTCAATTGTCCTTTTTTGCCTTACTGTTGTGTCAATTATGCTTTTTGTCTGCGTTATTTTTAAGTTCTTTTCCATTTTTTAGATTGAGAATAATTCAGATAAAGTTAAGCCTCTTTTTTCCGCCGTCGTCTTTGCGTCGCGCAGGCTTCTGAGCGCGCTTACCGTCGCCTTCACGACGTTGTGAGGATTCGACGAACCGAGAAGCTTCGTCAGAACGTCCTGTATTCCGGCTGCTTCG
>CAIKZJ010000429.1 GCA_903831845.1 uncultured Ignavibacteriota bacterium | reverse complement strand
TGTATATTTCTGTTATTTCCTTGTTACTTTTTAGGTACTCTTATAATCTTCTTAAAATATTATTCCCCTATATCGAATTCGATTATAAAAAGAAAAGAATTATTCATAAAATCAGATGGTTCCTATCCTCTTTGATGTTAGCAGGAATAGTGAAAATATTTTGGGATATAATTTATTTTTTTAAAGATAAAATATTTTCATAATATAAATTAGAAATTTTACAAAATTGGAGTATTTTTATCAGCTTACCATGACTAATAAACTGTGAGGGAGTTTATTCATAAGTAAGTCTTTTAACCAGCTCCACGTGTTGTGGAAATTTCATTATAAGCTCTTCTTTCTTAGGCATCTCAAAATCCCCGTACTCGAAACCCGGAGCTACTGTGCATCCTGCCAGCGCGAACGATTTCTTGTCCCTTACTTCAGCCGCGAAATATAACCCGCGCTTTACAAGATACTGATACACCTCGCCCGCTTCCGTATTTTTTCCCAGTGTGACTGTCTTCAGCGAGCCGTCTTCTTCTATCACGTGAATGTTCAGCGCCGTGCCCTCGTAGAAATGCCATATTTCGTCGCTCTTTAACATGTGAAATGCCGAGAAGTCATTTTCGTTTAGTAGGAAATAAATCGAAGTATATTGCACGTGATGACCTGTGTACCTGTCAGGCAGTCCTTCTGACTTTTCGTCAGAACGATAAACCTCCGAAAAATACCCGCCTTCAGGATGCGCCTTAAGGTTTAATGCTTTTATTATTTTTTCCGCCTGAGGATTCATCATCGTTTGTTTGAATTACAAATTATTAATTATTAATTATTAATTCTATGCTACAAACCGTTCTCTTTCTTCCGGCGTTGGAATTCTGCAGGCATCCCTTTTTCCGAACCACTTATACCTGTTCCGGGCTATAATGTCATAAAAGAAATCGCGTATGAAAGGCGGGATTATTATGAACGCATAAAATAAAAACCATGGGAATTTCAGACGCAATGCTATCCTCAAAGCCGCCGATGAACGTTTATATATCTTTCCGTCAGGGCTTAATAATACAATCGAATCGAAATCTTTTCCGCCCATTCCGTTCTCCAGTAGTATTTTCGCGGCATAATCCGACTGCAGAGAAGCGAACAGAAAACGCTTCTCCTTGTCCCTGTCTATGATGAAGTTCACCGACGAATTGCAGAAGTTGCATACGCCGTCAAACAGCACGATATGTTTGTTTCCGGGGTTCAGAAAATATAATTTTATGTTTTATTAAAAGCGGGAATTAACTATTTTTCCGTATCACCTAAAACAAAAACTAAACTTAAAAGTTATGAAGACGAAAAAATTTTTCTACCTGTTAGTGGTTCTTATGATTAGCCTCGGTTTTGCGGCCGGCTGCGGAAAGAAAGACGCTTCCAAAGACGAAAAAGGAAAAACCGAAGAAAAGAAATCCGCCGGCGACGTGAACTCACCCAAGCACCTTAAATATGAAATGAAGGGTGAAAAGGAAAGCGGCACACTCGATATGTACTTCAAAGGCAAAAACGCGAAGCTCGAAATCACCTCCAAAGAAGCAAATCAGGATATGAATTCCGTTATGTACATCAAGGACGGAATGATGTATATGGTAATCGACATGGCGGGAAAGAAAATGGGTATGAAAATGGACGTCTCCAAGGACGAAAGTTTCAACAAGGAATTCGGTAAACTTTTTGACGTGAAAGATAAACTGAAAGATTATACAAAGGGAAGCTCCGAAGAAATCCTCGGATACAAGTGCGATATATATTCCAAGGGCGAAGAGAAGATCTGGATTTACAACGACATGGCGGCCCTTAAGTTCACCGACGGAAAGACAACCATGACGGCAACTGCATTCGATCCCGACGCGAAGATCGCGGAAACATTCTTCGATCCTCCGAAAGACATCGAATTCCAGAGCATGGATGACCTGAAAAATCTCGGCAAGTAGACTTAATTTCCGATATTTACGGGGTTTGAGGCGTTTCTCAAACCCCTTTTTTATTTAAAAAATCATTGAGAAAAACCACAGAATTTAGTATTTTTGTATGATAAGGGGCTATAGCTCATTTGGTAGAGCGCTTCGTTCGCAACGAAGAGGTGACGGGTTCGACTCCCGTTAGCTCCACAAAACTCCCGTCTGCAAGCACGGGATTTTTTAATCCATTTTCACGATAATAAAAAGAACCGATGCCTAACGAAAAAATTATTCCGGTCAATATTGAAGACGAACTGAAAACGTCTTATATCGACTATTCTATGTCGGTAATTGTTTCAAGAGCGCTGCCCGACGTGCGCGACGGCCTTAAACCCGTGCACAGACGCGTTCTGTTCGGCATGAATGAACTCGGGAATACTTCGACTAAGCCGTATAAGAAATGCGCGAGAATCGTCGGCGAAGTCCTCGGTAAATACCACCCGCACGGCGATAAGGCTGTGTATGACACGATGGTGAGAATGGTGCAGGACTTTTCTTTAAGATATACTCTGATTGACGGCCAGGGCAACTTTGGCTCTATCGACGGAGACTCCGCTGCCGCTATGCGTTATACTGAAGCGAGAATGTCGAAGATTTCCGAAACGATGCTTCAGGATATCGAAAAGAATACAGTAAACTTCGTACCGAATTTTGACGAAACTCTTAAAGAACCTACAGTGCTTCCGTCAGTGCTGCCGAACCTTCTTGTTAACGGCTCCAACGGTATCGCTGTCGGTATGGCGACTAACATCGCCCCGCATAACCTTACCGAAGTCTGCGACGGCATTATATATCTTCTGAAAAATCCCGATGCAAGTATTAAGAAAATCATGAAATATGTCACTGCTCCGGATTTCCCGACAGGCGGCATAATCTACGGCTATGACCCGGTAATTGAAGCATACGAAACAGGACGCGGAAAGCTTATTCTTCAGGCGAAAGCGTCTATCGAACCCGACAGAAACGGCAAATCGAATATTATCATCACCGAACTTCCTTATCAGGTCAACAAGGCGAGCCTTATTGAGGCGATTGCGCAGCTCGTCCGCGACAAGAAGGTCGATGACATCGCTTCGATAAACGACGAAAGCGACAGGGACGGCATGAGGATCGTTATCGGTCTCAAACGCGACGCTAACCCGAACGTCATAATGAACAACCTTTACAAGCATACGCAGATGAGAGTCACTTTCGGCATCATCTCGCTTGCTCTCGTTGACGGCGTCCCGCGTGTTCTCAACCTGAAGGAAATGATGAGCCATTACATTAAGCACAGGCTCGAGGTGATTGTCAGGCGCTCGAAATTCGAACTCGAAGTCGCCGAAAAACGCGCGCATATTCTCGAAGGCTATATTATCGCTCTCGATAATATCGACGAGATTATCAAACTCATAAAGAAATCGAAAGACACGCCGACAGCTAAAGAGGGGTTGATGAAGAAATTCAAACTCTCGGAAGTCCAGGCAGTCGCGATTCTCGAGATGAGGCTCCAGAGACTTACGGGACTCGAAAGAAAGAAAATCGAAGAGGAATATAAGGAAGTTCTTAAGACCATTGAAAGACTCAAAAGGATTCTCGCGAGCGAAGACTTAAGAAAAGAGATTATCGCAAACGATCTTAAGGAACTCAAGGAAAAATACGGTGACGAGAGAAGAACCGAGATCATTCACGATGTCAAGAAGATGTCCGACGACGAAATGCTCAAGGAACTCATAAAGGAAGAAGACGTGGTTATCACGATCTCTAACAAGGGATTCATAAAAAGAATACCCGTTTCCTCCTATAAGTCGCAGGGACGCGGCGGAAGAGGCATCACAGCCGCGACTACGGGCAGTTCCGACGAGGACTTCATAGAACACATGTTCATCGGCTCCACTCACCAGTACATTATGTTCTTCACGGATAAGGGAAAATGCTACTGGCTGAAGGTATACGATATCCCCGAAGGCTCAAGGGCGTCGCGCGGCAAATCGATACTGAATCTCATAGAAAAGGAAAAGGACGAAAATATTTCCGCGTTCGTAATGGTCAAGGATTTCCATGAGGAATTGTATGTTACGATGATAACCAAACTCGGCGTTATCAAGAAAACAAAACTCGACGCCTATGCGAACATCAGAAGAAACGGCATCAATGCCATCAATATAGTTAAAGGCGATGCGCTCGTCGAAGTCAAACTCACGAACGGTCATCAGGAAATAGTTATAGGCACTCACAGCGGCCTCGCGATAAGGTTCAACGAGTCGCAGGTGCGCGAGATGGGCAGAACGGCGACAGGCGTGCGCGGCATCAAGCTCGGCAAGGGCGATTTCGTCGTCGGCATGATTGCAGTCGTAAGAGCCAGCGCGACTATACTCGTCGTAACCGAAAAAGGATTCGGCAAACGCAGCGACCTCGGCGATTACAGGATCACCAACCGCGGCGGCAAGGGCGTTATCACGGTGAAAACAACCGACAAGGTCGGCAAGATGATTTCAATCAAGGAAGTCACGGATTCCGACGATCTGATGATAATCACGACAAGAGGAATATTAATAAGACAAAAGGTTAAAGATATCAGGGTGATGGGCAGAAACGCGCAGGGCGTTAAACTCATTCGCATCAGTGATAACGACAGGATTTCCGCGGTGGCCAGAATAGCCGAAGAAGACAAGGAAAACGGCAACGGCAACAGCCAGGAAAAACTTTTTGAAAAATGAGATACATAGACTTAAGAAGTGACACGGTCACGAGGCCTTCCGAAGGAATGAGGAAGGCAATATTCAATGCCGAAGTCGGCGACGACGTTTTCGGCGAAGACCCTTCAGTTAATAAACTCCAGGAAAAATGTGCTGAAATTTCCGGCAAGGAAAAAGCGCTGTTCGTGCCTACAGGCTGCATGGGAAATCAGCTGGCAGTCAAATCTCACACGATTCCGGGCGACGAGGTAATTTGCGAAGCCGAAGCCCATATATTCAACTATGAAACAGCCGCGCCGGCGATTATTTCCAATGTTCAGATGGTCACGATACCCGGAAAGAACGGCGTGATGAAGATTGAAGATATTAAGAATAGAGTCCGCTCAAAAGAATATTATTTCCCGTTCACAAGACTTATCTGCCTGGAAAATACGCATAACCGCGGAGGAGGCGCGATTCTTCCGATAGAAAATATAAAAGAAATTTCCAAATTCGCTCACGATAACGGCATCAAAGTCCACATGGACGGCGCAAGGATTTTTAACGCTTACGTTGAAACCGGAATTACCGTGAAGGAGTATGCTTCGTACTGCGATTCGATTTCCTTCTGCTTCTCGAAAGGACTCGGAGCGCCCGCAGGCTCGATTCTATGCGGCGACGCTGAATTCATCACGAAAGCGCATAAATGGAGAAAGATTCTCGGCGGCGGGATGAGACAGTCGGGAATACTTGCGTCTGCAGCTCTTTACGCTCTCGAGAATAACGTTGAACGCCTTAAAGAGGATAACGACAAAGCCAAATACTTTGCTAAAGAAATTTCTACCATACCTGACGTGATTATCGACCTCGATTCCGTTCATACTAACATGGTGATGTTTGAAATTAAAGATACTCCCAGGAGCGAATTCATGTCGAAGATGAAGGAAAAAGGCGTGCTGATGTCCGCAGGCACTACGACGAGCATTCGCACAGTGTTCCACATGGACGTTTCAATGGACGAAGTAAAAGAAGCCGTCAAAATCTTCAAGAGTATTTTTTAAACTACTACACTTGCCTCGTTCCTAAAGTCCTCTTTGGGAACGCGAAGTAAAG
>CAIKZJ010000428.1 GCA_903831845.1 uncultured Ignavibacteriota bacterium | reverse complement strand
CGTCCATTATTATCATCACGCCTTCGGGCACCTGCTTGTGAAAATCGGCAAATTCCTTCTTCGTGAATATCGTGCCCGTAGGATTGTTGGGATTGCAGAGATATATGATTTTTGTCTTTTCATTTATTTTGTCGAGTATTCCGTCTAAATCAAACTTGTATGTCTTCCTCGACATCGGCACGTAATGCGTCGTATTCGCCCTGCCCCTCGCGAGCACCTGAAAACCTATGAATGTCGCTTCGGACGTTATCATTTCATCACCCTCGCAGAGATAACAGCGCAGAAGGTTCGCCATTATACCTTCGCTTCCGCTTCCAACCGCTATGTTTTTTACCGGAATTCCGAATTTCTCCGAAATTTTCTCTCTTAACTGTATAGCGCCTACATCCGGATACCTGTTCAGGTCGCTTATCGCCCTGCTCATAGATTCGTTTGCCTTCGGTGAATGACCGAGCGGGTTCTCATTCGATGCAAGTTTGTGTATTTCCGTTAAACCGAATTCCCTCTGCAGCTCTTCAATAGATTTTCCGGGAACGTAAGGTTTGAGATTGCTTATAAATTCGGGAGTCTTGAACATAATTCGTTTTTGGTTTACGTAAAATTAATTCTTTTAAATATTTTAAAAAATGAAATTTTTTAGAATATTTTAATTGTTTAATTTTAAAAAATTGTATAACTTTCAAAAATCAAAGTTTTTTTAATGCCGGAAGATACAGGGAAAATCAGAAAATTTGACCAGAAAGAGTGGATTAAGGAGAACATTTCTTACCATAAAGACAGCGGAAGCTGGGCCTGGATTTATCACAGAATATCGGGTTTAGCCCTTATCGGCTACCTTTTTCTGCATGTTTATTCGCTAAGCACGCTTACTGCCGGACGCGAAGCTTTCGAGACCAAAATGAAAGCTTTTACCACTCCGTTTTTCATGGCCCTTGAATGGGTTTTATTCATTTTTGTGCTGTTTCATTCATTGAACGGCATTAGGATAGTTCTTGTTGACTGGGCGGACGGCGCCAGGTACCATAAAATGCTTTATAAAGTCTCCTGGATTGCCGGAATTATTCTGTTCCTCGTTATGGGCTATATAATGTTTTCACACGAAATACTTAAATTATTCGGGAAATAAATGTACAAATATCAATCATCTAAGAATTCGGGAGCTAAAAGCTGGGTTTTCCAGAGAATTTCCGGCCTTGCGCTCGTAGTGCTTATGATAGGTCACTATATCTTAATGCATTATCACCCTGATTCAGGTCATACTTACGACGCTGTACTGGGCAGAATGCAGTTTTCATGGTACAGAATCATCGATCTGGTGTTCCTTACACTCGGTATGTACCACGGCCTGAACGGTATCTGGGGCATTTTCCGCGATTATAACCTCAAACCGTGGCTGAAAATAAGCGTTTTGACTTCGCTCTTTATTTTAGGGATTGCTTTTGTCGCTTGGGGTTACAATATTATTTTCTCTATCCCTTATTTAAGAAATATAACACTGAATTGAATTCTTATTAAATTCTAATTTTATTATATTTTAAAAACTTTTTATAGGAGACCAAAATGGAAAAATTTACCAAGTTACAGGAAATTTTAGACGGAATGAAGATCGATATCGAAAAGTTTTATGAAAAATCGCAGAATGCGGCCGGTACAAGACTGAGAAAAGAACTCAATAACCTCAGAAAAATGGCAGCTGATATCAGAAAAGATATACAGGAAATCAGAGCCTCAAGAAAAACCGGTGCATAACAGCCCTGCTGTTATTTTAAAGTTTAAAGTGGGTTGAAACCAAAACCCACTTTTTTTGTATTTTATTGATATTCGTTTAAAAAGTGCAGAACTCAAATATTAGAAATTTTTGTATTATTGCTCATATAGACCACGGAAAATCAACTCTCGCGGACAGACTGCTTGAATTTACAGGTACTATTGAAAGCCGTGTGATGACTAAACAAATCCTGGACGATATGGACCTCGAACAGGAACGCGGCATTACCATAAAACTCCACGCCATTCAGATGAACTACAAGGCAAAGGACGGAAATGAATACGTCCTCAACCTTATAGATACACCCGGACACGTGGACTTTTCTTACGAGGTTTCGCGCTCCCTCGCGGCATGCGAAGGCGCCCTGCTTGTCGTAGACGCTACGCAGGGAATCGAAGCGCAGACAATCAGCAACCTTTACCTCGCTATCGATAACGGACTCGAAATTATTCCCGTTGTGAATAAGATCGACCTTCCGAGCGCTATGGTCGACGAAGCAAGAGACCAGATAATCGAACTTATCGGAGGAAAAAGAGAGGAAATAATTGCTGCAAGCGCGAAAGTCGGAACGGGCACGGAAGAAATTCTCGATAACATCATAAAACGTATTCCTGCTCCTAAAGTAGAAGAGAAAAAACCGCTTCGCGCGCTTATTTTCGATTCCAAATTCGACAACTACAGGGGCGTAATCGTTTATCTCAGAGTCGTAGACGGAATCCTTAAAGAAGGCGACGAAATAGAATTTTTCTCAAACGGAAAAAGATTCCAGGCGGAAGAAGTCGGCATTCTTAAGATGGACAGGAAACGCACGGGACATCTCAATTCAGGCGACGTGGGATAT
>CAIKZJ010000427.1 GCA_903831845.1 uncultured Ignavibacteriota bacterium | reverse complement strand
TCGATTATGTCCCACGGAGCTACGTCATGCGTTTTCGATGTTATCCTGAAATACCATACCTGCTGGGAATTTAAAATATGCGCGTATAAAAGTTCGACCTTAGTGTTCTGCGGTATCTTTCCGATAGTTTCCAGAACGTGGTCGTTAGCCCACTTGTCGTAATTGAATAGCCGTTTGTAGTGATTTATCAGGTCCATATCAGGTTTGAATTACCCCCGTATTAAATTTTGGAATGTCGGGATTGTTGTCAGCTAGTTCTATGCAGTATGAAACCGTTTCTCTCGTCTTTGCCGGGTCGATGATTCCGTCAATCCAGAGTCTCGCCGCAGCGTAAAGAACGTTTGTCTGTTCGTCGTACCTGTCCTGTATTTCCTTGAGAAATTTTTTCTTGTCTTCTTCGTGAATTTCTTTTCCGAGTTTCTTCATCTGCCCGATCTTTATGTCGAGAAGCACGTTCGACGCCTGCGCGCCTCCCATAACCGCTATCTTCGCGTTCGGATAAGCAAAAATGAATCTCGGATCGTATGCTTTTCCGCACATCGCGTAATTCCCCGCGCCGTAACTGTTGCCGGTGATGATTGTAATTTTCGGAACGGTTGAATTCGCCACTGCGTTCACCATCTTGGCGCCGTCTTTTATGATTCCGCCGTGTTCCGACTGCGAGCCGACCATGAATCCCGTTACGTCCTGAAGGAAGAGCAGGGGAATCCTGCGCTGATTGCAGTTCATGATGAACCGTGTCGCTTTATCGGCGCTGTCTGAATAAATCACTCCGCCGAACTGCATTTCGCTGCCGCCTTTCGGGACCTTCTTCTTCACAATGTCGCGCTGGTTTGCAACGATGCCCACTGCCCAGCCGTCTATTCGGGCGTAACCCGTGATAATTGTCTGTCCGTATGTCGGCTTGTATTCGTCGAAATCGCCGCCGTCGATTATTCTCGCGATTAGGTCGTATGTATTGTACGGTTTTGAAGAATCCTCGGGAAGGATTCCGTAAATGTCTTTCTGCTCGTAATGCGGCGCTTCCGGTTTTATCCTGTCGAATCCCGCTTTTGCGGAGCCGCCGAACTTGCTTACAAGGCTTCTGATTTTTTCAATTGCCGCTTTATCGTCCGGTACTTTCTCGTCGGTGATACCGGAAATCGAAGTTGAAACTTCGCCTCCTCCGAGCGATTCCGTATCCGTTACTTCGCCTATAGCGGCTTTGACAAGATGAGGACCCGCAAGGAATATGCTGCCGTTACCTTCGACGATAATCGTTTCGTCGCTCATAATCGGAAGATAAGCTCCGCCGGCAACGCAGGGACCCATTATAGCGGCAATCTGAGGAATACCCATCGAACTCATCATGGCATTGTTGCGGAAAATTCTGCCGAAGTGTTCCTTATCCGGAAATATTTCGTCCTGAAGCGGAAGGAAAACACCCGCAGAGTCGACGAGATAAATAATCGGCAGACGGTTCTCCATCGCTATTTCCTGAGCGCGGAGATTCTTCTTGCAGGTGATAGGGAACCAGGCGCCGGCTTTGACTGTGGCGTCATTCGCTACTATCACGCAGTTGCGGCCGTGAATTTTACCGATACCGAAGACAGTGCCGGAAGACGGCGCCCCGCCGTATTCCCCGTACATGCCGTAGGCTGTGAACTTGCCGATTTCGAAGAACTTCGTGTGCTTGTCGATGAGCAGGTCGATTCTCTCGCGGCAGTGGAGTTTTTTCTGCGAATGCAGTTTCTCGATAGATTTCGTTCCGCCGCCGAGTTTAATCTTATCGGATTTCGCGGCTATGTCTTTCAGAAGAGTTCTGTTGAAATCGACTCTTTCCTGAAACGCCTTGTCTTTTTTTGTAACGGTTTTTATCAATGCCATAAATTATAGAATGCTGTAACGGTTAAATTAATTCCCTGTATAATAACTAATTTATATCAAAAAAAATATGGTCTGCGTTTGGAGAACGGGAAATGAAGGAGGAGCATTCTCTCTCGTGCCCAAAGTCCTCTTTGGGCACGAGCAAAATATGGTTCGCCTGGTTCCCAAAGAGGACTTTGGGAACCAGTAATAATTGTTTGTGAAAATTTAAGGAGTGTCTTACGCCAATGCCTTCTTGTTCGCGTTCAGGTACACGGGCTCTTTCTTCTCGAGCACGACTTCCTTCGTTATGACGCAGTTTGTGACGTTGTCTTTTGAAGGAATCTTGTACATTATTTCAAGCATTATATTCTCCATTATAGAACGCAATGCGCGCGCACCCGTACCGCGCTTTATGGCTATCTCAGCGATTGCCTCAAGCGCTTCCTGATGAAACTCGAGTTCCACGCCTTCCATCCTGAAGAGTTTCTTGTACTGCTTTATAAGCGCGTTCTTCGGCTCGGATAAAATAATAAGTAATGCTTCCTTGTCGAGAGCTTCAAGCGTTGTTACTATCGGCATTCTGCCCACGAGCTCAGGAATTATTCCGAACCTTACGAGATCTTCCGGCTCTACCTGCGCGAGTATCTCGTCTTTCTTAATGTCGTTCTTCGAGAATACTTCCGAAGTAAATCCGATTGAACCTTTCGCGACTCTCTTTTCGATTATCTTCTCAAGACCGTCGAACGCTCCGCCGCAGATGAAGAGAATGTTCTTTGTGTTGACGTTCAGCAGCGGCTGTTCCGGATGTTTCCTTCCGCCTTTCGGGGGAACTGTCGCTATTGTCCCTTCGAGTATTTTCAGCAATGCCTGCTGAACACCCTCGCCCGATACGTCGCGGGTTATTGAAACGTTCTCGCTCTTCCTTGAAATCTTGTCGAGTTCGTCTATATATATGATTCCTCTTTCGGCTTTCTGTATATTGTATTCTGCGTTCTGCAGGAGTCTTACGAGCATTGATTCCACGTCGTCGCCGACATATCCCGCTTCGGTCAATGTGGTAGCGTCAGCTATTGCGAACGGCACGTTCAGAAGCTTCGCCAGTGTCTGCGCCAGGTAAGTTTTGCCCGTACCGGTTGTGCCGATAAGCAGAACGTTGCTTTTCTCGATTTCAACGTCGTCGATGCTGATTGAACGCTGCGAGTCGATTCTCTTGTAGTGGTTGTAAACCGCCACCGCGAGAGATTTCTTCGCTTTGTCCTGACCTATAACGTATTCGTCGAGAAATTTCTTAATGTTTGCGGGAGTGATATTGCCTTTGTACTTGTCGATGCTCTTGTTTATGGTCGGGTCGGAGTTCATCTTGATTATATGAACCGCTCCGTCGACGCATATTTCGCAGATGTAAGGAGCTTTGCCGAATCTGTCGACGGGACCTTTGATAAGGTTTGTCACTTTGTCGGCATTCCTTCCGCAGAAGGAGCATCTTGGTACATTTGTTGTGGTTTTAGTCGCCATAGTTTTTATTTTCGTGCGCGATGGGGGAGTTGAACCCCCACGGGTTACCCCGCTAGATCCTAAGTCTAGTGCGTCTGCCAGTTCCGCCAACCGCGCGAATGTACAAATCCGGCGTTAAAGTAAATTATAACGTCAGCTTATATATTGTATAAATATAATGAATTTAATAAAATGAAATAAGTCAGATGGGAAAAATGAGTGAATAAATCAGAATTTATCCATATCAGGAAGTATTTCATCCAGCAGCGCATCGCTGGAAATGAACACCTTTGAGCAGAATTCACCCGAGAATTTTCCGGTCTTCACGCAGTTCTCGTGGTTTTTCTTGATATTCTTCTTGTTCTTCGACTTTGGGGACAGAGCGAATTCGTTGAGGTCACTGTCGCATTCTGTACAGAAGAAACCGCTGTTCTTCGGAACGAACTTTTCCACTTTTGTTTTTTTTGTGTTCTTTCTCTTTAACGTACCCAAGTTATAAAAAATTTATATGATTTAAACTGTAATTATTTATATATAATTGTAACAATAAAAAAATGTAAAAGTTCATGGAAACGGGCGGAATTAAAGCCCGAAAAGAGTTTCGGAAAGTGTGTAGGGATCGGTATTTTTTGAGATGATTTTGTCTATGTTTTCTTCAAGTGTCTTTCTGTTTTTCTCTGTCCAGAAATTTTTTCTCAGCCCTGCTTCAACAATCTCAATTACTTCATTCTCAATCTGCTCTCTTTTTTTCTTCAGCATCATTCCCGTCGTTTCAAGGTATTCACGGTGTTTGATAATCTCCGACAGCAGATCTTCAATCCCCTTATGCGAAGCGGCAATAGTTTTCACGACCGGTATTTCGCGCCAATGCTCGTCGGCCGCGCGAAGATGAAGCATGTTCTTCAAACCTGTTACTATCTCATCCGCGCCCTGCCTGTCGGCTTTGTTTATGACGAACAGGTCCGCAATTTCCATCAGTCCTGCTTTCATCGCCTGAATTGAATCTCCGGATTCGGGTACAAGAACGACCACAGTCGAATCGGCTGTCTTCGCGATGTCGAGTTCCGATTGCCCTACTCCTACGGTTTCGAGAATGATAAAATCCTTTCCCGACGCGTCGAGAACGCTGCAAACGTCGTTGACGCTTTTGCAGAGTCCGCCGAGACTTCCGCGCGTCGCCATCGAGCGTATGAAAACATTTTCAAGAAGGGATGAATCCGTCATTCTCACGCGGTCGCCGAGAAGCGCGCCGCCTGTGTACGGGCTCGTCGGGTCTACGGCAATCACGCCGACTTTGTAGCCCTGCTTCACGAGAAGCGAAATGAGACAGTCGGTAATCGTTGATTTGCCCGCGCCCGGAGGTCCGGTTATTCCGATTTTATATGCCTTGCCGGTATGTTTGTATAGAGCCTTTAGTATCTCGTGCTTGTTGTCTTCGCTGTTTTCTATATAAGTTATGGTTCTCGAGATGAGACGCTTGTCGCCGTTTATGATCTTATCGATATTTTCCTGAGTCAGTTTCATTTTTTCCCGAACCAGTTGAAAGTTTCTTCAATTCCTTTTCCGATATCGTAAACAGGTTTCCACCCGAGAGAATTCCTCGCTTTGCCGTTTGATAGTATGCTTCTCTTCTGCTCGCCTTTTACTGCGGAAGCGTGTCTGACTTTTACTTTGCTTCCCGACATTTTTACGAGCAGGTTTGTGAGTTTTAAAACGCTCGTTTCTTTTTCGGATGATATGTTGAAAATACCCGAACCCTTGTAACTTAAAGCTTTGACGTTTGCCGCTGCAACGTCTTTCACGAATACAAAATCCCTCGTGTTTTTTCCGCTGCCGTTAATGACAGGGGATTTGCCTTCGAGTAACTTGCCTATGAAAATAGAAATGACTCCCGATTCACCGTGGCTGCTCTGCCTCGACCCGTACACGTTGCTGTATCGCAGCGCGACGTAATTAAGTCCGTAATAATTTTTATAGAACTCCAGGTATTTCTCTATGGAGAGTTTCGATATGCCGTAATATGGGCAGCGCAGGCGAACTCTGCTCGCGCGAACTCAATATCCCG
>CAIKZJ010000426.1 GCA_903831845.1 uncultured Ignavibacteriota bacterium | reverse complement strand
TAATTATTAATTGTTAATTAGTTCCCGGAATTTGGCTTTCATTAATTCGCAAAAAACATAAACTTCACAAATAGCGCTTACATAAAAAAATATTTTCAAGACGCTAATTTCATACATAGTGCTTATAGAGCTTACATAGGTATACAATTTACCTTAATTACATAAATTCAGATTTCTTCAAATATTTTTCAGAACATAAAATAAAAACAACATTATGTCGCAGGAAATATCCAAGGAGTTAATCAGGCAGATAGAGATAATTTCGATGGTTCTCGAAAAGCGGAATTTCTATTCGGAAGATGAACTGTCGGATATTTTCAGGGAGAGTCTGCCGAGCATCAGGAGGGATTTCGCGAAGATAAGGGGAATGGGAATCCCGATACACTCGTCGAGGAGGTGTCTTGACATAGACCAGCAGAAGTTCGAAGTAAAGACACTGAACAAATTAATCAACACTTATCTGGCTCTGAACGACACGGAGCCGATAAAGAACCTCAAGGAAATCTCTAACGTATTCGGGGACAAGACGTTGTCGACATTCGTAAAGATTGTCAAATCGATTAATTCAAAGACTGTTATACGGTTCGAGTACGAAACCGACGCTCACGGCCAGCCGATAAGGAGAATCGTCACGCCGTTCGGATTTTTCAAGACGAACAGGTCGTTCATACTCGCGGGATGCGAGAACGACGATTTGGGGAGGATCAGGTATTACCTGATAGAAAAAATCAGGAACATAGAATTCCTGAACAGGAAATCCGCGCTTAAAGACATACCGTCGATGCACGAATTTTTCAGCAGCACCTGGGGGATTTATCCTCACGGCAGGCTTGAGAAAGTCGAGCTGCTTTTCGACAAATCCTGTGATTTCCTCAAGAGCAGGATTTTCATAAACAACCAGGAGTTCGAGGACACGGACGACGGGCTTCTCTTCAAAGCAGAAGTAAAGATATCCAACGAATTCATATCGTGGATACTCGGCTGGGGAAAACTTGTAAAGATAAAAAAACCTGTTTCCCTTAAAAACGACGTCGTTAACAGGGCAAAAGAAATTATACAGGCGAACAAGTAACATATTCGTCCGTATTACAGATATAACCATATAAATACAAAAATGGGAAAAATATTTTACGCAATTTTGTTCGGCATATTGCTCACGGCGCAATATGCATTACCGCAGGATTTTTTCATAACCTCGGAATACAAGAAGGCGCTTGCCAGAGGCACGCGTTCGACTGACGGCAACCCCGGCGCATCATACTGGCAGAACTACTGCGATTACTTCATTGACGCCGAAGTAAACACATTCACAAAAGAGTTGAAAGGTTCGGAACGAATAACTTTTCACAACAATAGCACGACGGATTTAGGGAAACTGGTTGTAAGACTATATCAGGATTTCTCGAAACCCGGAAAATCACGCGACTGGGAAGGCGACCCTAAACATTTAAACGACGGTGTTACAATAACCAGGATAACCGTAAACGGGGTAACGATTGATCCGGCGGGAAAGGACGTTACAAGGCCCGGTACAAACATGGTCGTGAATCTGGGAAACAGCAAGATGATGTCAGGAACCGACAACACTGTCGAAATAGACTGGTCGTTTAAGATTCCCGACAGGTTTCCGAGGATGGGCGCTTATGATTCAACTTCTTATATGATAGCGTACTGGTACCCGCAGATATCTGTATTCGACGACATCGACGGATGGGACATGATAGATTACAAAGGCGTGTTAGAGTTCTACAACGACAGAAACAATTTCGACGTAAGGATAAAGACAGACAGACCAAACCTTATCGTCTGGTCGACGGGTCTGCTTCAGAATCCTGATGAAGTTTTCACGCAGGATTTTCTGGAAAAGTACAACGACGCGAAAAACGGCAACTCTAAGCTCGATGTCGACTGCTCAAAACTTAATTCGGCCAATCAGATCACAAAGAACAACGGGAAGAACGTCTGGCATGTAAAGGCGGAAAGTGTACCTGACTTCTCGTTCGCTGTCAGCGACCATTACGTATGGCAGATGAAAAAGATCGAGACTGCGGATGGATATTTCACTAATTTAAGCACTGCATTCAGGCCGGGAACAAAGTCACTGAAATTCGACGTGTTCAAAGTCGCAGAGGAATCCATAAAGTATTTATCGACGGTAATGCCGGGAGT
>CAIKZJ010000425.1 GCA_903831845.1 uncultured Ignavibacteriota bacterium | reverse complement strand
TTCTTACCGAACATTTCTCGAATGCGGATATTCAGGAGGTTGGCGAGAAGGATCTTACTGATAAATACATTCACGACAGGGACATCGGCTGGATAGACGAATCTGAAGTGATAGTTGCTGATGTGACGAATCCCAGCCTTGGAGTCGGTTACGAAATAAGGTACGGTATGGACAACGGCAAAAAGATATTATGCCTTAAAAGAAAGAACGGGAAACGTTTGTCGGCGATGATATCGGGAAACGGCAGAGTAACTGTCGGCGAATACGATAGCATTCAGGAAGCCGCCGGAATAATAGATAAATTTCTTAAACAGCAGACAATATGAAATTTGCGAGAGTAAAAAACGAACCGGCTTTGTTACTGAAATATGTGAAGCAAGGAGCGCGCATAATTGATGTAGGATGCGGTGAAGGAGCGCTGGTGAAGTTTCTTGTAAATTCAGGATTCAAGGCTTATGGCGTGGACAGAAAACCCGTCATTAAGAAATCACTTAAAAAATCTGAAAACAGAAAATTGACCGGACGCTTGTTTTCCGGGCGGGCGGAGAAAATTCCTTTCAATGACAATACTTTCGATTACGCTGTCTACTTCGCAAGTTTTCATCATATAGAACCCTCACGGATGCTGAAGGCGTTGAAGGAAAGCAAAAGAGCGCTTCGAAAGAACGGTAAGGTGATTATAGTAGAGCCATGCCCTGTAAAAGGGCATTACTATGAGCTTCTGCGGCTCGTAAACGACGAAAAGCGGATTCAGATAGCCGCATACAGCTTGATCCGAAAATTCCATCAGGGATATTTCAGAGATTTTTCCGAAAAATATTTTTACATGAACAGGACATCAGAAGATTATAACGCACTGCTTGAAAAATATGTCAAACTGAAAGCTGACAGGATAAGGCTGATGAGTATAGCCGGAAGAAAAATCAAAAGCCGCAGGTATCCTGATATAATGAAATCGACTGTACGGGTTATTGTGCTTTCGAATTAACGGAAACTCGGCTTGTTTCTTGCAATGAAAAATACTGAAAAATAAATCTTGACAAATAGATTCTGTAATCATAAATTTAATCAGTTCATTTAAAAGGGTTGGGTTTCAGCAGCGCATAAAGATTGCAGCGGATGAACCGCTTGCCTTAATTAAACGCCTATCGGCGTTCGCAGCCGAAACATGAGCTGCCGTCACCTTGAGTGACCCTCTTTATGATGCGGTCTCTTTTATAAGGGATATATGCAAATATAAATAGCTGGCCCGGCCCTTTTTTGTGAGAATGCCGTGAATATAATCACGGCATTTTTATTTAAAATTGCCCTTTGAACTAACTTCCTGTTATTTTGTTATATTATATGGTTTAAATTTAAAACAAAAATCGATATTTTTATTAAAAATAATTAAATTTTAAAGGAATTTTACTATGCCTGAATGGGATATACTTTCAAAAGACGATATTAAAAGAATACAGGGTTCGTATGCGAAATTTGCTCACCTGCATCAGGAAACGGGCGACTATCTTTATAAGCATCTTTTCGAATGCTGCCCCGATGTTGTTAATATTTTCAAAGTTGATATGAAAGAGCAGTCAAGAACGCTTATGAGAATGGTCAAGACAGTAGTGGAGGGACTGAACAATGTCGATGTTATTATGCCTGCAATACAGCATATGGGCGACAGGCATCACGATATAGGTATTACATCAGATCAGTATAAGTACTTTAAGGAGTCGCTTCTGTTTGCAATCGGCAAAGTTCTCGGTAACGATTTCACACCTGAAATAAAGGAATCGTGGAGCAAGTTTTATGATGTTCTCGAAGGTCTGATGAAGGGAAATAAATATAACTAACATAAAAATCCGGTTTAATAAAAAAGGGCTGCAGTGCAGCCCTTTTTCATTTCTATGTGATATGTGTTCTATATCAGAAGTTTGTAGTTGTTGAGCGCTTTCATGTAATTCGCTCTTTCGAATGCCGCGGGATCTGCGACTGATTTCTGGCTCATGCTGCCTTTCATCTGTTCGACCGATTCGTATTCTCTTTCTTCCATCCACTTTTCGAGGTCTCTCAGAATCTCCGTGATTCTTTCGACGCCGTTCGCGAGGATTTCAGAGCAGAGGCACGTGATATCCGCGCCCGCCATAAGCATCTTGATAACGTCTTCGTGAGTGTGAATGCCCGTCGTCGCCGCAAGGCTGGCTTTGATTCTTCCGTAAAGTATTGCAATCCATCTCAGGGGCAGTCTCATTTCAAAGCCGTTGCTGAGTTCGAGGTTCGGCACTACTTCGAGGTCGACGAGGTCGAGGTCGGGCTGGTAGAACCTGTTGAAAAGCACGAGACCGTCGGCGCCCGCGTCGTCGAGTTTCTTCGCCATGTTCGACATTGACGAGAAATACGGGCTTAGTTTCATCGCGACCGGAATGTTAAGATTTTTCTTGATCTTGTTCAGGTCTCTTAAATAAATCTCTTCGATTACAGCTCCGTCCTTTTCGATATTCGTCGGAATGTAATACACGTTGAGTTCGAGAGCGTCCGCGCCTGCTTCCTCGATCTGCTTCGCGTACTTCAGCCATCCGCCCGCGGATACGCCGTTAAGGCTTCCGATGACGGGAATGTTGACTGCCGCCTTGAGGTTGTTTATGTGCCTCAGGTATTCTTCCGGTCCGAAATTGAATTCACTCGCGTTCGGGAAGTAATTAAGCGCTTCCGCGAAACTTTCCGTGCCGTATGACATGTAATGGTCGAGTTCGCCCGCTTCGTGAACAATCTGCTCTTCGAACAGGGAATAGACGACTATTGCCGAAGCGCCCGCGTCTTCGACTCTCTTAACCATATCCACTGTTTTGGACAGCGGTGACGCCGAAGGAACTATGGGGTTCTTCAGCTTCAAGCCCATGTATTTCGTTGATAAATCCATAATTTTATAATTTTAATTTTTAATTTTTATCTTCTTTAGAGAGTCTGTCGTACAGATTCCATTTCTCGTCTACCGCTTCCTGAGCGAGTTTCATCAGGTCGGCAGCGTGCTTCGGGTCTGACTTTGTGAGCATCTTGTATCTTGTTTCCATGTACGCGTAATCCTGGAATTTGATCTTGGCCGCGCCCGAATCGAGTTTCAGAGGATTCTTGCCCTGAGCCACGTTTCTCGGATCGTACCTGAAGAGAACCCAGTGCGCCGAGTCAACCGCCGCTTTCTGGTTCTCAAGCGCTTTCGTCATGTTGATTCCGTGAGCTATGCAGTGCGAGTAAGCGATGATGATTGAAGGACCGTCGTACGATTCCGCTTCGAGGAACGCTCTTAATGTCTGCGTATCGTTCGCGCCCATGGCTACCTTCGCCACGTAAACGTGTCCGTAGTTCATAGCCATCATTCCGAGGTCTTTCTTGCCGACCGGTTTGCCGGACGCCGCGAATTTCGCAACGGCTCCGAGCATTGTCGATTTCGACATCTGACCGCCGGTGTTGGAATATACTTCCGTGTCGAGTACGAGAATGTTGACGTTCTTTCCCGACGCCAGCACGTGGTCAAGACCGCCGTAACCGATGTCGTATGCCCATCCGTCGCCGCCCATTATCCATACTGATTTCTTAACGAGATAATCAGCAAGACTCATCAGGTCTTCTGCTTCGGGTGAATCGACTTTTTTAAGTTTATCTTTTAATATGCTTACTCTTTCTCTCTGTTCGTAGATTCCCGCTTCGGTTGTCTGGTCGGCGTTGAGAATGTCGTTGACAATCTGTTCGCCTACCTGCGGAGCGAGTCTTGCGAGAAGTTCTTTCGCGTATTCGTTGTGCTTGTCTATCGAAAGTCTCATGCCGAGTCCGAATTCAGCGTTGTCTTCGAAGAGCGAGTTTGACCATGCCGGTCCTCTGCCTTCGTTGTTCTTTGCCCACGGTGTCGTCGGGAGGTTGCCGCCGTAGATTGACGAGCATCCCGTAGCGTTTGCGATTATTGACCTGTCGCCGAACAGCTGCGATACGAGTTTTACGTAAGGAGTTTCGCCGCATCCGGAGCATGCGCCGGAGAATTCAAACAGCGGCTGCAGGAACTGGCTGCCTTTGACCGTCGAGACGTTCGCTTTTGTTCTGTCGTATTCCGGAATTTCGAGGAAGTAATTCCAGTTTTCTCTTTCCTGTTCCCTTACAGGGATCTGCGGGATCATGTTAAGAGCTTTCTTCTTTACTTCCTTCTTGTTCTTTGCCGGGCAGATTTCGACGCAGAGTCCGCAGCCCGTGCAGTCTTCCACTGCTACCTGAATCGAATACGCAGTGCCTTCTTCGAATTCTTTTCCTTTGGCTTTCATGTGCTTGAAAGTCTTGGGCGCGTTGCCGAGCGTTTTTTCGTCGTATGCCTTGATTCTGATAGTAGCATGCGGGCAGATAATCGCGCACTTGCCGCACTGTATGCAGACTTCGGGGTCCCACTCGGGAACTTCGAGCGCGATGTTTCTCTTTTCCCACTGCGCCGTCGCTGACGGGAAGGTGCCGTCTACCGGCATTTCGCTTACCGATACGTCGTCTCCGAGGCCTTCCATGATCTTGGCCAGAGTGCTCTTTACGTATTCGGGAGCTTTCTCCGATACTATCGGCGGTACTTCGATATTGCTGTCCTTGATTGTTTTAATGTCGATCTTGTAAAGATTCTCAAGAGTTTTGTCTACCGCGTTGTAGTTCTGTTTGACTATTTCGTCGCCCTTCATTCCGTATGTCTTCTTTATCGATTCCTTTATCTTCGCGATAGCTTCGTCTTTCGGAAGAACGCCCGAGATTGCGAAGAAGCAAGTCTGCATGATCGTGTTAACGCGCGAGCCCATGCCTGTATTCTTCGCGACGGTATAACCGTCGATTATATAGAAATTGAGATTCTTTTCCTTTATCTGTTTTATAACTCTTTCGGGAAGATTCTTAAGTGTCTCTTCCTGATTGTAAGGTGTGTTAAGAAGGAACACGCCGTTGTTTTTCAGGTTCTTCAGCATGTCGAATTTCTCGAGCAGGTTGAACTGGTGGCATGCGACGAAATCTGTATTCTGAATCAGGTAAGTCGACTTAATAGGATTTTTTCCGAACCTTAAGTGCGAAACCGTCGTCGAACCGGATTTCTTCGAGTCGTACACGAAGTAGCCCTGCGCGTAGTTGTCTGTTTCCTCGCCGATTATCTTGATCGAATTCTTGTTCGCGCCTACCGTTCCGTCCGCGCCCAGTCCGTAGAAGAGGCCGCAGAACATGCCTTCTATATCAACAGTGAAGTTCTTGTCATAATCGAGACTCGTGTGAGTAACGTCGTCGTTGATTCCGACCGTGAAATGATTTTTCGGTTTGTCTTTCTTCAGCTCGTCATAAATGGCTTTGACCATCGCCGGCGTGAACTCCTTGGATGAAAGTCCGTAACGTCCGCCGATAACCTTCGGCATCTTGTCAAACGGACATTCTTCGCTTAGAGCCGTGATGACGTCCTGATAAAGCGGTTCGCCTATTGAGCCCGGTTCTTTTGTCCTGTCGAGCACAGCGATGCTCTTTACCGATTTCGGAATCGCATTAACGAAATGGCTTACGGAGAACGGCCTGAAAAGTCTTACTTTTATCATGCCGACCTTTTCGCCGTTCTTATTGAGATAGTCGATTGTCTCTTCCGCTGTTTCCGCGCCTGATCCCATGACTATGATTATTCTGTCTGCATCTTTCGCGCCGTAATAATCGAAAAGATTGTATCTTCTTCCGGTTACCTCGAAGAATTTGTCCATAGCCGACTGTGCGATACCCGGGCATGCAGCATAAAACTTGTTGACTGTTTCTCTTCCCTGGAAATACACGTCGGGATTCTGCGCCGTGCCCCTGATGAAAGGATTATCGGGTGTCATCGCTCTTTTGCGGTGTTCCTTGACTTTATTGTCGTCTATCATCGCTTTGAGGTCTTCGACGGCGAGCTGTTCGATTTTCACGACTTCGTGAGAGGTTCTGAATCCGTCGAAGAAGTGCAGGAACGGGATTCTCGATTCGAGCGTGGCTCTCTGCGCTATCAGCGCGAAGTCCATAACTTCCTGAACCGAGTTGGAGCACATCATCGCGAAACCCGTCTGTCTTGTTGCCATGACGTCGCTGTGGTCTCCGAAAATCGAGAGCGCCTGAGCGGCGAGCGAACGGGCGGTAACGTGAAACACTGTAGGTGTGAGTTCACCCGCGATCTTGTACATATTTGGTATCATAAGAAGCAGACCCTGCGACGCCGTGAAAGTCGTCGTCAGCGAACCTGCCTGCAGAGCGCCGTGAACGGCACCGGCGGCGCCGCCTTCGCTTTGCATTTCATAAACAATAGGGACCGTGCCCCAGATATTTTTCTTGCCGACAGCCGACCAGGCATCGGAGAATTCTCCCATAGGGGAAGAAGGTGTGATTGGGTAAATTGTCATTACTTCGTTAACCTGATGAGCGACATAAGCAGCGGCTTCGTTTCCATCGATTGTAACTTTTTTCCTTGTAGCCATAAGTTAGGACTCCTGTGTGTTGGTTATTTGCTTAAAATAGAATTAAATTTCCAAACGAGTTTTGTATAAGTAATATGAAAATAAGGTATCAAGTGTAATAAAAAATACGGGGATTTCAGTATATACAACAGCTTTTTTTTATCACATGCATCGTTCAAAAATACAATTTTTTGAGGATTGAAAACAGACAAATTTCGGTATCTTTAAGAGCAGAAGTTAGTAGTTAGGAGTTAGTAGTTAGAAGTTAGTAGTTAGAAGAGAGTTATTTAAGAGCAGAATCAAGAATCAAGAATCAGGAATCAGGAATCAAGAGCAGAGCTTTTAAGAATCTGGAATCTAGCAGTTATTACCCTGTCATTCCTGCATGCTTTTGGCAGGAATCCAGTACTCCTAAGATCTTTAGAACATTTTACGATACGGGTAGAAACCCGAGAGTCCCCGGTTAAAACAAGGAGATTCTCGGATACACTTATACAGTTCGTGCCCAGGTTACTCCCGACGATGATAATATTTGCTTTTTTCGGGGAAATGAGCGTCAAAAATGATTGTACTAAATTCAATATTTCTATATATTAATGAAATGTTTTTAAATAAAAATTGTTTTACCTATTAACTGACGTGCAAAAAGGCGCAATTTGCTCGTGATTATAAATCCGCGCATAATTTCTGGAACAAAAGCATTATTAATCACACAAAAATAACCCTATTATGGCTACTAAAAATCCGGTAGAAGAGCAGAAAGAAAAATTGAAAAGAATACAGGATGTATTCAAACTAATAAAAGACAAGGAAATCAGGATGATTGATTTCCGTTTTACGGATTTGCCCGGTCAATGGCAGCATTTCACGATTCCGGTCGATAAACTTGAAGAGGAGCATTTCTACGAAGGGCTTGGATTTGACGGTTCATCGATAAGGGGATGGAAGTCAATAGATGAGTCTGATATGCTTGTGATACCGGACCCGTCAACAGCTAAAGTCGATCCGTTCATAAAGCATAAATCACTGAGCCTGATTTGCGATATTGTCGATCCGATGACAAAGCAGCCTTACGAAAGAGACCCGAGGCTCATAGCGAGGAAAGCTGTCGAATTCCTGAATTCGACGGGTATTGCGGATACAGCCTACATAGGACCTGAAGCCGAATTCTTTATACTCGATCACGTAGCGTATAACGTTAACGAATATTCAAGCTGGTACAGGATAGATTCCCGTGAGGGATTCTGGAACACCGGTTCCGAGGTCGAAGCAAATCTCGGTCATAAAATAAAAGTTAAAGAAGGTTATTTTCCGGTTCCTCCTTCCGATTCGACGAATGATTTAAGGAATCAGATGGTCGAGCATCTAATGAATCTCGGCATTGACGTCGAAGTTCAGCATCACGAAGTTGCCACGGCAGGGCAGGGTGAAATTGATTTCAGGTTTGCGCCTCTGGTCGAATGTGCAGACAATCTTCAGACATTCAAATATGTCGTAAAGAACACAGCAAGAGAAGCCGGCAAAACCGCGACCTTCATGCCCAAACCGATTTTCGGAGATAACGGCAGCGGCATGCATACTCACGTTTCGCTGTGGAAAAACGGAAAGCCTCTTTTTGCAGGCGATAAATATGCAGGATTAAGCGAAATGGCGCTTTATTTCATCGGAGGCCTGCTAAAACATGCCCCGTCGCTTCTCGCTTTTACAAATCCGACGACAAATTCTTACAAGCGTCTGGTGCCTGGTTACGAAGCTCCCGTGAACCTTGTTTATTCAATGAGAAACAGAAGCGCCAGCGTCAGAATACCCATGTATTCTAACAACCCGAAAGCAAAGAGGGTTGAATTCAGGTGTCCCGACGGCACAGCGAATCCGTATCTTGCGTTTTCGGCCGTACTTCTCGCTGGTATCGACGGCATTCAGAACAAGATTGATCCGGGTGAAGCTGTGGACAAAGACATTTACCATCTTTCGGAAGATGAGCATAAGAAAATCCGACAGGCTCCCGGCTCGCTCGAAATAGCGCTCGAGAACCTGAAGAATGACCATGAATTCCTTACGAAGAACGGAGTGTTCACGGAAGAAATAATTAATACATGGATTGATTACAAGATGGAAAAAGAAGTCAAAGAAGTGCAGTTAAGGCCGCATCCGTATGAGTTTCATCTGTACTACGAGGTTTAACAAGAGCAGTAGTTAGAAGTTAGTAGTTAGTAGCTAGAATAGAACTTTTAAGAGCAGAATCAAGAATCTGCTCTTTTTTTTGTTCATTCTCAGAGTACTTTTATAAGAGCGGACCTTCGGTTTGGTAACGAGGCTAATATCTCTTAAATTCAAACTCAGCATTTCCGCTTCTAACTTCTAACTACTAACTCCTAACTTCTTATTTAAAAAGAATATGACAAAATTTCGCATAGCAAATCATTGGATTTTGGAGTAATTTTACATAATCTCATTTTCACGAACAAATACAAAAAGCACATAACATGGTAAAGTACGCTTTGACAAACCCGTTGTCAGTTTTACTGGACAAGCCTAAAGAGGATTTCACGCGCGAAGATCTTCTGAAAGTCATAGAACAAAAACAAATCGAAACAATAAGATTTCATTATACCGCTCTTGACGGAAAACTTAAAGAACTCCGCATACCGCTTCCCGACAGGAAGAACGCGGAAATAGTTCTGGCAGAAGGCGAAAGAGTCGACGGCTCATCGCTGTTCAAAGGCCTCGTCGATACGGGTCTTTCGGATTTATACGTCGTGCCGGTTTACAAATCGGCTTTCATAAATCCGTTCAATCCTTCGAGTCTGGATTTAGTCTGCAGGTATCTTACGGGTGAAGGCGAACTTGCTCCGTTCACTCCCGACAATATTCTGCACAAGGCGGCACAGTTGTTCAAGAAGAGCACAGGCATCGAACTTCACGCTCTCGGTGAACTCGAGTTTTATATGATGTCGAATCCTGTATCAAACATGTACTTCCCGCCGAAACAGCAGGGATACCACGCGTCAGGCCCTTATCTTAAATCGGGCGCTATACTTTCAGAAATGCTGAAAAGCATTACGCAGATTGCCGGCGCGGTAAAGTACGCGCACAGCGAAGTTGGATTCATTGAAAAAATGATCAGCGCAAATCCCGAACTCGACGGCAAGATGGGCGAACAGTTGGAAATCGAATTCCTTTCCACTCCTATAGAAGAAGCGGCGGACAATATTGTCATCGCGAAATGGTTAATCAGAAACATCGCTTACCAGCACGGAATACTCGCGACTTTTGCCCCTAAACTTGAAGAAGGATATGCCGGCAACGGTATGCACCTTCATCTGAAACTCCTCAAGGACGGTAAGAACGTAATGGTGGATGATAAGGGCGACCTCACCATCGATTCGAAGAAACTTATCGGCGGTCTGCTCCAGTTTGCGGATTCGCTGACAGCGTTCGGCAACACAGTTCCTTCATCTTATCTGCGTCTCGTCCCGAACATGGAAGCTCCCACACAGTTCTTCTGGAGCGATTCTAACCGCAAAGCCATGGTCAGGGTTCCGCTCGGCTGGTCGAAGACAAGCAATCTTGCCGACCTCGTCAATCCCGGCAAGAAAAGCGAACCGATGAAGATAGACAGCATGCAGACAATCGAATTAAGAGTGCCGGACGGCAGCGCGAACATACACCAGCTTATAGCAGGCGTCGCGATGGCTGCGGAATACGGATTCTCGAATTCGGAAGAAGCGCTGAAACTGACTGAAAAACTCTACTTCAGAGGCAAGACAAAGGAAGAAAATCAGGATACGGAATTCCCGAGCCTTCCCGCTACATGCGCCGACTCGGCGGATATTCTCGAAAAGAAAAGAAGCCTATACGAAAGAGAGAATATTTTCCCGACAAGCATTATCGATTTCGTATTGAAACAGCTCAGAGCCGAGAACGACAAGGATATGCACAAGTCATTGTCGGAAATGTACGGCAAGGGAAAGGTTGTCGAGAAGAGAAGGATAATGCATAAGGATATACATAAACACTAACTCTCAATTAGCATTTAACAATTAACAGTTAACAATTAGAGCAGAAGTTAGTAGTTAGAAGTTAGTAGTCAGAAGCGGAATACAAATACATTAATATAACTCGTTCCCAAAGTCCTCTTTGGGAACGTTTTTTTATACCCGTCACGAAACAGGGCTTCGCGAGGGGTATAAAAATTGAACGTCGGCGATAGAATATTATTTTTTATACTTGCTTTCGAACTCAGTTTTTTTCGCATTGATGTCCATGCTTACATCTTCCGGTACAAGCCCGTCAATATAATCGTACAGACCAATAAGGCCTGCGACAAATTCCTTTTTCGGAAAATACGGCGCTTCGAAAACCTGCGGGGGCTGGTCGAGATTCGGATCCGGATTTACCCTGAATATTCTGACTTTACTTAGCGGACCGCCGACCGGATGCTCGTTTTCCGGAACGCTTTCAATCTTCACGTCGAGCAGCTGCGATTCCTTTATCTTTACTTCAAGTTCGCGCATTTTATCAGGTTCGATTTTAAATGAATAGTTATAAGACGGGTCCGATTCGTCGTAGCCCAGTTTATAATTCATGTTCGCCGAGCCGTCGCTGTTGATTGCGATCGAGTACTGGTGGTGAAATGGCGGAGGCAGGGGTCCTGCGCTGTAATCGTAAATGAGCGAAGTCCACTGCAGGTCCTGGGACTTTGAGCAGGAAACCGTAACAAGCATTAGAGCTAACAGAACCAGAATATTTTTCATGAAGTTTTTCTTTTAATTTATTTATAAAACTGTAAATTTGCAAAATAAAAAAGCCGGTATTGAACCGGCTTGATATTGAGAATATGCAATTCTAGTTTTTATCTCTTCTGGGAGGCCTTGAATGCCCGTCCCTTCTTTTGTGGTGTTCTCTTTTCTCTCCGTGTTCATGGTGTCCTTCTTCGGAATCGCCTTCCTTCTTGAGAAGCACTCTTCTGCTTAACTTTAGCTTTCCCGAATCCTCTATGCCGAGGAGCTTGACCTGGATCTTGTCGCCTACTTTAAGCGCATCTCCGACCTTCGCGATTCTCTTAACGTCTATCTCGGAAATGTGAAGGAGTCCTTCTTTTCCGGGAAGTATTTCGACGAACGCTCCGAATTCCTTGATGCCTTTCACGGTACCGTCGTATATAGCGCCTACTTCAGGAACAGCGGTAAGAGCTTCTATCATCCTGATGGCTATATCGGCGCTTTCCCTGTCAAGAGCGGCAACTGTAACCTTACCGGTATCGTCTATGTCGATCTCGGTCTTGCTTTCAGCGATAATGTGTCTTATCGTTTTTCCGCCCGGGCCGATAACGAGGCCTATCATATCAACAGGCACTTCCATTGTGAACAGCTGCGGAGCGTACTGTGATATCCTTTCTCTTCCTTCTGCAAGGACTTCGCTCATTATTCCGAGTATATGAAGGCGTCCGGCTTTTGCCTGAGTCAGCGCGGTTTTCATTATGTCGAGTGAAATACCGTGAATCTTGATGTCCATCTGAATCGCGGTTATGCCGTCTACCGTGCCGGCAACCTTGAAATCCATGTCGCCGAAATGGTCTTCCGAACCGAGAATGTCGCTAAGCACAACGACTTTCTCCTCTTCCTTTATGAGACCCATCGCTATACCCGCAACCGGTTTCTTTGTCTTTACGCCGCCGTCCATGAGCGCAAGCGAGCCCGCGCAGACGGTCGCCATCGATGACGAGCCGTTTGACTCGAGAATATCCGAAACTACTCTTATAGTGTACGGGAATTCAGATTCCGGCGGAAGCATGTTCTTTAACGCTCTTTCCGCGAGGTTTCCGTGACCGATCTCTCTTCTGCCGGGTCCGGGTCTTCCCCCGACTTCACCCGTGCTGAATGACGGGAAGTTGTAGTGGAGGATGAATCTCTTGTTTTCTTCGTCCTTAAGCAGTCCTTCGATTATCTGCTCGTCGCGTTTCGTTCCGAGCGTCATTGTCGTAAGACTCTGCGTTTCGCCTCTCGTGAAGAGAGCCGAGCCGTGCGTTCTGGGAAGCACTCCGACTTCGCAGACGATAGGTCTTATCTGCGTGTTGTTTCTTCCGTCAAGCCTGATACCTTCGTCAACTATCATTTTTCTCTGATCGACCTGCTGTATATCGTGCATAATCGTTTCGAGTTTCTTTTCCGACTCGGGGTACTTTTCGGCAAGAGCCGTAAGAACGCTGTTTTTTAATTCTTTCGATTTCTGATGTCTTTCGTCTTTTGAGAGAATAGTCCTGTCCAGCGCCGCTATCTCTTTTTCATAAAGTGCTTTTACATCGTTAACCATTTCGTTAAGGTCTTCGGCAGGTTCGACCGTTCTCTTGGGTTTTCCCGCTTCAGCGGCAAATTCCTTCTGGAATCTGCACAGATCGGCGATGAACTTGTGAGCGAATTCAACCGCTTCGAGGAATACTTCCTCTGAAATCTCAAGCGCTTCTCCTTCAACCATTACGATTGAAGATTCAGTGCCCGCAAGCGTGATATCGAAATCGCCCGCTGCAAGCTGGCTGAACGTCGGGTTAATAATGAACTGTCCGTCTACTCTGGTAACCCTCACTTCCGAAACAGGTTCGGTGAAAGGTATATCCGACACGAGCAATGCCGCTGACGCGCCTACTGCAGCTATAACGTCGGCGTGAAAATCGCCGTCCGCCGAATAAACAGTGCAGTTTATCTGTGTTTCGCAGAAATATCCTTCCGCAAACATAGGTCTGATGGGCCTGTCAATGAGTCTTGCCGATAATATTTCCTTTTCTGAAGGTCTTCCTTCGCGTTTAAAAAAGCCGCCGGGGATCTTTCCGCCTGCCGCTGACTTTTCCCTGTAATCAACCGATAAAGGAAAGAAATCCTGTCCTTCGTTAGGTTCCTCTTTCGCAACTACAGTGCTTAGGACGACGTTGTCTCCGTAAGTTACAAGCACGGCACCGTTTGCCTGCTTTGCCAGTTTTCCTGTCTCGAGCGTGAGTTGCTTTCCGCCGATTTCAATTGTTTTTCTGTAAACCATCTCTCTTCTTTAAATTTTTACTTTCTTAAGTCTAATTCTTTTACAATCGCTCTGTACCTTGTGATATCTTTGTTCTCGAGGTATTTGAGAAGTTTTCTTCTCTTGCCGACCATCCTCAGAAGTCCCGTTCTTGAATGATTGTCCTTCTTGTGGCTGCCGAAATGTACGGCTGATAGGTCGTTAATCCTCTTGGTAAGGATTGCAATCTGTACTTCCGGTTTTCCGGAATCTTTTTCAGATGAACCGAATTTTTTTACCAGTTCCTGTTTTTCCTGTTTTGCTATTGCCATTTTTATAATTATTTTGTTAAAAAATTAATGCACTCTTTTTTATCTTCGTTCAGTTGTCCGACGAGTTCGTCGAGCGAGCTGAACTTACGCTCTTCGCGTATGTATTTCCTGGGTGTTACTTTGATGCTCTTTCCGTAAATATCCTTGTCGAAATCAAACAGATTGACCTCGATAAAAATATTCTGCCCTTCCGATACGGTCGGCCTGTGGCCGATGTTCATCATTCCTTTGTACACGGCGCCTTCCGTTTCCGCAAGCACCGCGTATACGCCGTTCTTCGGAATAAGCTTGTGTTCGTCCGCGACCTGCACGTTAGCCGTAGGGAAACCTATTGTGTTGCCCCGCCTGTCGCCTTTGACGACAGTTCCGGAGAACGAATAATCGCTTCCCAGTATTTTTGCGGCCTGTCCTACTTCGCCGGCCAGCAGAAGTTTCCTGATTGCCGTGCTGTTAATGCTCGTATCGCCCTTGAATTCCTCAACCTTATGGACTTCAAAGCCGTACTTTCCTGTCAATGAACTTAAAGTCTCGAAATTTCCCTCACGGTTCTTGCCGAAAGAATGGTCAAAGCCCAGAACAAGGTGGCTCAGGCCGATTCCGTTTACAAGGTACTTCACAAGAAAATCTTCTGCGTGCGTTTCCGCAAGCTCGTGCGTAAAAGGCAGTATGTACAGCACGTCTATTCCGAGCTTCCCGAATATCTCTATTTTTTCTTCAATAGACGAAAGCAGAAGTATCTTATGGCCTTTGTTCCTGAGCACAAGCTGAGGATGAGGGTCGAATGTTACCACAACGCTTCTGAAATTTCCCCGGCTCCTGAGTTCGCTGACCTTGCTGATAATCTCCCTGTGCCCGAGATGAACGCCGTCAAATGTGCCTACCGTTACTATGCTGTTCTTATCGTAATGAGACTTGTCTAAATTTCTGTATATGACCATTATTTTCAGTAAAACAGGGGAGGCAGGACCTCCCCATGTAAAATCTTTAGTTTAAAGTTTTAAGTACTTCTTTAATCTTGTCGAAGTTCGGAAGCTCGCCCGCGTTTTCGAGAACTTCCGCGTAAGCGATCTTTCCGTCCTTGCCGATTACGAACGCCGCTCTTTTCGAAACGCCGTTTAAACCGAGTACGAATCCTCCGTCCGGATATCTTGTGCCGTATTTCGCGCTGACTTCTGAATTGAAATCGCTGAGCAGGGGAATTGTTATCTTGTTCGCTTTTGCCCATGCTTCCTGTGAGAAGATTGAATCAACACTTATACCGATAACTTCCGAGTTAAGCGACGAATACTGTTCAAAACCTTCCGAAATCGTGCACATTTCTGTCGTGCAGACACCTGTAAATGATAAAGGATAAAACAGAACCACTAAATTCTTTCCTTTGTAATCCGAAAGAGATATTTCCTTCGGCTCTCCCGTTGTGTTCTTCGAGAACAGCTTGAAATCAGGAGCTAAATCGCCAATTTTCAATGACATAGTTATAATTCCTTTCTTTATAATTTAAGTCTGTTAATATTATCAGTTACCCTAAATTTAGAATAACTAACAATATAAACAATTTAAAAACCATTAACAATCCGCACTTTTATGATAAATCCTTACAAAAAGGTGTTTTCCGGCACAATTTAGAAACAATTTGTACCTGAATACGTCTAATTTAATATAACCTAATAAATAAGGGAAAAATCTATGAAAAAAGTATTAACAACATTAATTTTCGTGCTGTTTTTTGCCGTATCCGCGTTCGCGCAGGAGGGAATGTGGCTGCTTAACCAGATAGATAATCTGGATCTTGGCAGTAAAGGGCTGAAAATAAGCACGGGCGAGATTTATTCTAAGGATTCGCCTGCATTATATCAGGCGATAGTTCAGCTCGGTGGCGGCACGGCTTCCTTCGTATCGCCGGAAGGCCTGCTTGTGACTAACCATCATGTGGCGTATACGGCTCTTCAGAGAGCGTCGACGAAGGACCACGATTACATAACGGACGGTTATCTCGCAAAAACGAAACAGGATGAGATAAAAGCCGCCGGTTATCAGGCGAGACTTTTAATCGAGATGCGCGACGTAACAAACGAAGTTATTTCGTCGGCGAGCGGCATCACTGACCCGGTCGCTTTCAATACGAAGATTAACCAGAAGATAAATGAAATGCGCGAGCAGGTGAAAGCAGGTAAGGAAGATATCGACGTAAGAATCGCGGATATGTTCAACGGAAAGCAGTACATCCTTTTCAAATATAAAGTAATAAAGGACATACGCATTGTCTATTCGCCTCCTCTTTCTGTAGGTAACTACGGCGGAGAAACCGACAACTGGATGTGGCCAAGGCACACGGGAGATTTTTCTTTTATGAGAGCGTATGTGGCTCCGGACGGAACCGGAAGGGAATACAACACAGAGAATGTTCCATACAAACCCGCGGTTTGGCTGAAAGTCGCCAAGGATGGGCTTTCCGAAGGAGACTTCACTTTTATAATGGGGTATCCCGGACAGACGACGAGGTACAGAACTTCGAACTCCGTCGAGTGGAACCTGAACAAGAACTATCCTTTCTCTATAAAAAACTTCAAGGAAATTATAGCGCTTGCTAACGAAAAAACGAAAGACGATAAGGAAGGAGAGATAAGGGTCGCCAATCTCGTGAAGGGACTTGCAAATGCGATGAAGAATTACGAAGGAAAGGTTGCCGGTATGAAGAAGACAAATTTCCTCCAAAAGAGGATTGACTTTGAAAAGGAATTCATGAACTGGGTTAATGCCGACGCTTCGAGAAAACAGAAGTACGGCGATATTTTCAAGATCGACGATGAACTTTACAGAAAACTTGCTAAGACTAAAGACCACGATAACATTTTCGGAATACTTCAGGGATTGGGAAGCACACAGCTCGGGCTTGCCAATAATATTTATTTCATAAAGAAGGAGCTTGAGAAGCCTGCGACGGAAAGGCAGCCGGGAATTGACGAAACGACAATCGATAATTTTGTTCAGGGCATGGACAACAACTATCTCGGCTATTACGAGCCATTCGACAAGGCGCTTCTGGAAAGGGCACTGCGCTTGGCTTCGAACCTTCCTGCCGACCAGCGTATAACGGGACTTGAATACATATTCCAGAATAAATCAAAATCGATTTCTGATTTCGTGAACGACGCATTCAGTACGTCGAAACTGAATGACCCCGAATATGCGAAGAAAGTCTGTAAGATGAGTCTGAAGGAAATTGAGGCGCTGAACGATCCGTTCATCAGAATGGCGGCGGGAATGTATCCGGAATCGGAGCAGATTGCAAAAGACGGACAGGAATTCAATGGAAGGGTGCAGGATGTAAGGAAAAGATTCATAGACGGTTTGTTCGAATGGAAGGGTTCGGGTATATATCCGGATGCAAACGGAACGATGCGTTTCACCTGGGGCAACATAAAAGGTTACAAGCCGGCGGATGCCGTTACATATTACTGTTTTACAACTCTTAAGGGAGTCGTCGAGAAAAACACAGGCGAAGAGCCGTTCAACGCGCCTGACGAACTCGTGAAACTCTGGCAGAA
>CAIKZJ010000424.1 GCA_903831845.1 uncultured Ignavibacteriota bacterium | reverse complement strand
TTGTGTAAAATACAAATATAGAGACTTTCTTGTGAAAAGTCAATACATTTATAGATCTTTTTTCAACTTTTTTCTAACTCTTCTTCCACAATTGAATAAACCTTTCATTAAAAGTCAAGTCAAATGATATTCTTTTATCTCATGCTCGGTTTTAAGCTTCCTTGTCATCAATTCGAGCATTCCGTTGTGCGGTGTCACGTTTTTGAACAATATCCTGTATACCATCTCCGTAATCGGCAATTCTATGCCGAAACTGCGCGATAATTCATACGCCGACTTCGTCGTAGGCACTCCCTCCGCTACCATCTTCATTTCCTTCAAAATATTGGCCAGCTTCCGCCCGCGTCCTATCTGCTCTCCAACGAACCTGTTCCTGGAATGCTTCGATGAACACGTAACTATAAGATCGCCTATCCCTGCAAGACCGAAGAACGTTTCCTTCTTCGCCTTTAACTTCATCCCCAGTCTCATTATCTCGCGCATGCCCCTCGTCATAAGAGCAGCTTTCGTGTTGTCGCCGAATCCCGCTCCGTCCGATATGCCCGCCGCGATAGCTATCACGTTTTTCAACGCGCCCGCCAGCTCCGTGCCTATTAAATCGTTGTTCGAGTATACCCTGAAATAATCGTTCGAGAAAATTTTCGATAAATGCTTAGCGAGCTTGATATCGTTCGCCGCGCACGTTACTGTAGTAGGTATTTTTCTTGAAACTTCCTCGGCATGAGAAGGGCCGGACAGACAGGCAAGATTGCTTTTCTTGATCTTAAACGTGTCGGACAGTATGTCGGAGACGAGCATGTATGTTCCGACTTCAATGCCCTTCGACGCGCTTATCACAGTCGAACGCGTTAAGTCGAACCCCTTTATTCCTTCGAAGCTTTTTCTTATGTACTGCGTAGGCACGACGAATAATAATATGTCCTTGCCCGTCAGCGCTTCTTCGGCGTCGCTCGTGATGTGTATCTGCTTCGGTATCTTTACCTTCGGCAGATAATAGAAATTCTCGCGGTATTCCTTGAGAGTCTCCGCGTATTCCCTGTTGAACTCCCACAGCGTCGTGCTGTATCCGTTCCTGTATAATAAAACGGCGAGTGTTGTTCCCCACCCGCCGGCTCCTAAAACTGATATTTTCACTTTTTAATCCTTTTTTCTTAAAGGGGCTTTAATGTAAAACCACCTGATCTTCCACAGTTTTTCGAACCTGTTTTCGTTTCCGTAAAGAAGCCGCTTGATGTTCGACCTGTGATTATAAATTAAAAATAATGAAACAGCAATGCTGAAAAATATTAACGTCTTGTATCCGTATATTTCTACTTTAAATAGATTCTCCCTGATAAACATAGTCATCGGAAATACGAACGAAGCCACTATTGACCCGAGAGAAACATAGCCGGAAGACAGTAATATTAATATGAAGAATCCCGCACTTATCGAAACTTCGACCGGAGACAGCGAAATAAGCATCCCCAGCGCCGTATTAATTCCCTTTCCGCCCTTGAATCCGACGAATATAGAGAACGTATGGCCGATTACTGCGGAGACTCCCGCTATTATCTTTATAAGCGTTATGTCCTCGAACGGGGTCACGTTACTGAAAGGAAGATGGTCGTACATGATGTTGGATAAAACCATTACCACGAACAGACCCTTTGCGATATCGAGAATCTGAACCAGAATTCCGTACCCTATTCCAAGCACGCGGAAAGCGTTCGTCGAACCCAGATTGCCGCTTCCGTACTTCCTGATGTCGATTCCCTTGAATATCTTGCCTATTACGTATGCAAACGGTATTGCCCCCGACAGATAACTCAGTAATATTAAGAATATCAGTGATAACATTAGCATTTATTATTCTTAATTAAAACAATCAATTTTAATATTAATATACAAGTCAATGTTGTATACTTGCACGGGGCAAGTATATGTTTTTTAATTCTTTCCGAGAAGTTCCTTCTTCGTCTTGCAAAGCTGCTTCACGTATCCTTCGTCCATCTCGAAATACTGCGGATTGCCCGTTACCTGCAGCAGATACCGCTTCGATGTTTCGGTGTCTATGTATTTGTAAAATTTCAGCTCCGTTACCTTGCCCGTGTTTATCCTCATCATGTAATTCGGCGAAGGATTTCCTGTTATAACCGTGTCCTTGAATCCCTGAGTGCTGTAATTTGAAAGTATGTTAGTCAGCTGGTCAATCGGATTTCCCGAAAGCGTGTCCTTGCCGATAAAGAATTTTCCGAGCGAATCAACGTTTATCGTAAGACTTTCTTCCTTCGAAGTTATTTCTATGGACTTTATAGCGCCCTTTGGTATTGAAAGTATAACCTTGTCGCGCCATTCCGAAAGATCCTGTTTCACGATGTAATTCTGTATAAAATCGTCGGCAAGAAATATTTCGTTGCCGTCAACTTTCTTGATATATCCCTGACCGTTGCCCTGTCCGGCGTTACCGATAAGCATCTGACCGACCGTCTTTCCGCCCTGAAACACGCTGAGCTTCGTGACATTCGTGTCGTTGAACCCGAACTTGTCCCTGTTAGACGGATTCTCTGATACCTTGCTGGATATCTTGTAATTCTTCAGAGTATACAGCGCGTTGTTTACGAACTGGTCCATCGCGGGATAGTTTATCGGCGCGGTTACGTTCCACCTTCCGCCGGCCTTCTGAAGAACCACCTTGCTTCCGTTTCTTTCTATTTCCAGCTGGTCTACTGCCGCTGAATCTATTACGAATATTTTTTCTTCGAGTTTGAACGTCGTGGTTTTCTCGCCTCTTTCGGTCGTCATCAGATAAGCAATGACAACCAGAACTGCGAATACCGCTACAAGTAAATATGTGTTCTTGTTTTTATTCATGGCTATTTTGATTGTAATGCTTTCTTTTTAAGTTTTTTCTTGTTCCATACAAACAACCCGATTAAAAGAACCGCGAGCGGCGGGAAAATCAGGTTGAAGTACTTGATGAACTTCTTCGATGCGTCGGATGTCTCTTCTATCGGTGCTTCGGAAATGTCCTTGCTCCTTATCTGCGTGAGTCCGACATCGTCAGCCAGAAAATCGACCATGTTCACGAAGAAAGTTATGTTGTCCTTCGGCGGTCTCGCTTCCTCGTTTACGAAATCCGCATCGCCCACTACTATTATCTTCGAAGGCTTCTGCGAAGCGCTTATCTGTGCTGCCGTATTGGGTGGGACACCCTGAGCCGTATCCTGCGGAGCGGGTTTCCCGGCAAAATAACTGTTGTAATTTCCTTCATATAAAGCGCCCGTAACAAAACCCTTTGAGTTGAACATCGAATCGGCCTGCGACCTTTTCATGTTCTGGAACTGCTCGAGGTTCAGAAGGAAAAATCCTTCAGCCTTGCCTGACTTGTCAGAAGTC
>CAIKZJ010000423.1 GCA_903831845.1 uncultured Ignavibacteriota bacterium | reverse complement strand
TGCTTATAGCGGACGAGCCGACAACCGCACTGGACGTGACAGTTCAGATGCAGATACTCGACCTTATAAAGGAACTGCAGAAGGAATCCGGAATGAGTGTAATACTGATAACTCACGACCTCGGAGTCGTTGCCGAAACATGCGACAGAGTTATCGTGATGTATGCATCAAAGATAGCGGAAGAAGGGCTGACGAACGAGATTTTTCAGAACCCGAAACATCCGTATACAAGACGCCTGCTTGAATCCATTCCTTCTATGAAGGAAAATAAAGGCAGGCTGCCGGTAATCGACGGAACGGTTCCTTCATCCCTGAACTATCCGCAGGGATGCAGGTTCAGGACAAGATGCCTCATCGCGGACGAAGGTTGCGGCAATGATCCGGAACAAACAAAAATTTCCGAAACGCATTTTGCTTCGTGCTTTAAAATCAATTAGCATCATGACATACTTATTCAAAAACATATCGAATCTCGTAACGTGCGCAAACCCTGAAGGGATAGCCAAACGCGGCGAAACTCAGGGAGACATATACAACATAGAAAACGGTTATCTTCTTTTTGACAGGAACATACTATACGCGGGAAAAGAATCAGGATGCAGGAAGTTTATAAAGCAGAACAGTATCAAGGGAATAAAGGAAATCGACTGCAAAGGAAAAACCGTAATGCCGGGATTCGTGGATTCTCACACTCACCTTGTTTTCGCGGGTTCCCGCTCGAACGAATACGAGATGAGAATAGCGGGAAAGACTTACGAGGAAATAGCTAACGCGGGCGGCGGCATAAAATCGACTGTCGCGAACGTAAGAAAGCATTCGAAGAACTCGCTGAAAAAAATATCCGAGAAAAGACTTTATAATTTCATAAGATACGGCACGACTACGCTTGAATCGAAATCGGGATACGGACTCGACGTAAAGAACGAGATAAAGATGCTGGAAGTAATAAACGAACTGAACAGAAAGAACAGGTACGGGCTTGAGATACTCCCGACATTCTTAGGCGCGCACGCTGTTCCGAAGGACATGAAGAAGAGCGATTACATAGATCTGATTTGTTACGAAATGATACCAAAGATTGCGAAGAAAAACCTTGCGAAGTTCATAGACGTTTTCTGTGAAAAGGGATACTTCGACGCGAAAGAGACGGAGAGGATACTCGGAACGGGAAAAAAATTCGGGATGATACCGAAACTTCACACGGAGCAGTTCAACGCGATAGGCGGGATAGATGCCGCCTTAAAACTCAACGCGATATCCGTCGACCATCTTGAAGTCCTCGACACCAAAGGAATTAAGAAATTAAAGGGAACTGACATCATAGCAACGCTTTTGCCCGGAGCGTCATATTTTCTCGACATGGTATATCCGCCGGCAAGGGAAATAATAAAAAACGGAATACCCGTCGCGCTTGCTACGGATTTCAATCCGGGCAGCTGCATGACGGAGAGCATGCAGCAGATAATGTCTCTCGCTTCGATAAAAATGAAAATGTCCGCGGAGGAAATAATAGCCGCCGCGACGATAAACGGGGCATACGCGCTTTACATTCAGAGCCGCACAGGCAGCCTTGAAAAAGGCAAACAATCCGATATACTTCTGTTTGATTTTCCGTCATATAAAGACCTGATTTATCACTACGGTGTAAACATGCTGCAGGCTGCCGTAAAGAGGGGTAAATTCGCAATAAATGAACTATAAAACAAGAATTTACGTTAAATTTTAGGTACACTTTAATATACTTTTTCTCTATATATGGAACACATGGTTCACAGTGAGTCGGACAAGTTCAAGTCCGATTTATTCGAAGGGTTGAAAAATAAGTTCGGAGATAAATTCAGCAAAGAAGATTTCGAATTCATATCGAAGTCTTTCGATACGTATATGTTCGAAATGATAAAGCTGATGAGAGAAGGTAAATCAGTTCACGAAAAATTCTTTTCGGACATAATACTCAATTCTGTTGACGGCATAATCGGTTACAACACGGAAAAAAAGATATTCCTGTGGAACAAAGGCGCGGAACAGATCTTCGGATATACAAAGGATGAAATAACCGATCAGGACATTTCCCTGCTGGTACCGGACAATTACATCGAAAACGGCACCTTCGAAAAAACCCAGTTAGAAATTGCTGAAAAAGGTTTCATATCCGGCGTCGAGACCAAGTGCAAAATGAAGAGCGGCACACTCAAGCAGATAAGCATGTCACAGCATCTCATATTCGACGAGAACAACGATCCGCTGGGAACCGTCGCGATCGTAAGGGACATAACGCGTGTAAAGAAGCTTGAACAGGAACTCAGGGAAAAAGAGAACCTTGCTCTTATCGGGCAGGTAGTATCGAGTATCGCGCACAATCTATCAAACCCTCTTAATATAATTTCGGGTAACGCGGACTACCTGCTTCTTGAAAAGAAGGAATCGGACGAGGGATACGAAGAGTTAAAAGTGATTGTCGACGAGACAACTCGTATCACGAAATCAATCCGTTCTATACTGAACTTTGCACGGCCTCTCGCGCCGATGCGGGAAGAGTATACGTTCAACGAACTCGTAGACGAAGCCACAAGCGGGTTCAAGTTTCTTACGGGAAGCAAATCAATCAAGCTGAAGCTAAAGATTGAAAAAGAACCAAGGACTATCAGGGTAGACAGGGAATTATTCAAAGACCTTATTCTGAACCTTATAAGCAATTCAATACAGGCAATACCCGCCGACAGGCAGGGACTGATTGAAATCACAACGGAAACGGTGAACAATAAATCGGTTCTTACTATTAAAGACAACGGCACCGGAATATCGGAAGCCGATCTGCCGAACATATTCAAACCGTTCTTTTCAACAAAGGGTTACGGAAAAGGAACCGGCCTCGGACTTTCATTCGCTGAAAGGGTTGTGAAAGAACACGGCGGTGATATTGAAGTTACATCGGTCGAGGGGAAGAGCACAACATTTAAAATTTCACTCTGATAATTTATTATCCGCTCTTAATTACTAATTATTAATTGATTTGCCGTACTGGTAAATCTTCACGTTTTCTTCTGTAATAAGCGCGCTGCCGATGCACCCTGTTTCATCGAACATCTTTTTCAATTCGTCAATCTTTTCAGGCCTGTCCACAATTTCAATCACTATCGGCAGGTCGGATGAGAGTTCAAGCAGGTCGGAAGTATGTACTTTGCTTGCCTTTCCGAAGCCTGAAATGCCGCGCAGGACTGTAATTCCGGAGAAATGATTTTTCCGTGTGTATTCGACCAGATACTGGTACAGTGGTTTGCCGTTGAACTTATCGCTTTCGCCGATGAATATTCTTAAAAGGACGGCGTTTGATTCTTTTTGCATAATAATAAATTATTTTGCTATCATTACTGCAAGTTCCTTTCCGAGATAAACGAAAAGAATGCAGAGAAAAAGATTAAGGAAAAGATTCATTGAAAACGAAACCCATTCGCCGAGTTCGCCGAGACGGAAAGATTCGTAAGCGAACGTCGACATTGTCGTAAACGCGCCGATAAAACCGATTGCAATCATATCGCGCAGGTCCGAGGAAATATTCTTTCCGTATGCGACCGAGTAAAGCAGGAATCCCAGTATAAAACTTCCTGACACATTCACCACGAGCGTTCCGAAAGGAAAATTCGGGAACATGTTGTTGACGAATTTTGCCGTAAGGAAACGGGCAATAGAGCCGAAGAAGCCGCCGAGACCTATGTAAAGTATTTTTATCATTACTTTCAAAATAAATATTTT
>CAIKZJ010000422.1 GCA_903831845.1 uncultured Ignavibacteriota bacterium | reverse complement strand
TCGATAAACCTGTCTTCAAGATGCGGATACGCTTTAAGCATATCATATAACTTAATGTCGGGTGTTATCAATACATCAGTTTTCATAAGTCAGCAGTCTCCTTTCGCCGTCCGCGTTTTTATATTCCGTTATGTCGTGTGTGATTTCAGCGGTGCCCAGGTATTCGCCATTCGCGCCCCTTACCGCATAGTATGATATATGAACGAACATGCCTTTGAAATTAATCCAGAACTTTGCCGAGTCCTGTCTGCCCGATTTAAAGTCGTCGAGTATCTTATCTACGATGTGAACGCTTGACGGCGGATGGCAGTACTGGACCTGTCTGCCGAGAATCGCCTTGCTGCGCTCGAAAATCCTCTTGTTGCCGTGCGAGAAAAACTTCACCTTGTCGTCCTTGTCGACGAATGTTATATCTACGGGAATCGAATTAAGCATCGCTTCGAGTTCTTCGGGAGTGAACGTACCGGTCGAAAGCTTAATCTTTCCCGCTTCCGCATGATTTTCATCCTTAATATCAACGCCTTCGGGAATCCATCTCACCGACGGTGCGTAAAGACAGTAGCCGACCTCATCGCACTGCCTGTTTATTTCGTACCACTCGATTTCAGTGAACCTGTCGAGGCACATCGGAAAGAGAATCTTCTCCTCCTTTGTAATCATTTCCCCGATTGAATCGGCGGCAGGCGCCAGCACGAGGTCTACAAGACCCTGCAGGACCTCCGCATCGGGATTATCGGTATCCGCAAGTGCCGTAAGCGAAGATTTGAGAAAACCCCTCACTTCGTCGTCCTTGCCCCACATCACAGTTGAGGGGCCGGTCACTCCGTACCTTTCGAGATACGAAAACAGTATGTTTTCCTTTTTAATATAATGTTTTTCGATATCGGTAAGATTGTTGAACACGCCCCTGAACTTCATCATTTCTTCATCGGCGTTCACCGAATCCCTGTTGAACTTAATCTTTATGAACGCGTTTCTTAAATTCGCGAGCTCGGCTTCAATCGCCCTGTTCTCCATCCTCAAAGTGTGAACGGGATGCCCGTCGGGAACGGGTTTCATCATAGACAGGTCGACGTTTTCCTTTATTGCTTCCGAATGCATGTCGCAGTATTTCTGAATTTCCTGCGGAGGAAGGCCTTCGTTTATCAGTTCCTGCTCCGCCTGGACCACTTCCCCGTAAGGGACGGTTCCGAACATTTCTTCAAGTTCTCTCTTTACCTCTTCCACGCTTGAATCTTCATGGAGTTTAAGCAGAAGTTGTTTCAGTTTCTGAATCCTTCCGGCGCTGTTGTTTATTAATTCGCTCATAGTGTATTTTGGTTTATAATCAGACTTTTTTATCCTATTACGATAACAACGCAAAAACCAAAATCGTTTCAGAAAAACAGGTATTATCCGAAGAACGAGATGAAAAGAAGCACGTTGAGGTAAGTAACGACGCCGCCGATAAGCAGCAGTATTATTTTTGTGTAGATTTTGTTAGAGTACTTCCCCATCACTTTTTTTGAAGAGGTAAGGTATATCTGCATGAATATTGTGAACGGGAGCTGTATGCTGAGCACCATCTGCGATAATATCAGCCCCTGAAAAGGATTGTTTATGAAAAGTATTATCACAAGGGCCGCGACAAGCGAGATGCCGACGCCAAGTTTCGAGTGGTTGTCCTTTATGTCGTACGGCTCGCCGAACATTCCCGCCAGTATAGAGCCGCCCGCCATTCCCGACGTGATGCTCGACGCGAAACCCGCGAATAGCAGCGCGACCGCGAAAATAAGCGAGGCGTAACTGCCGAGAAGCGGTTCCAGAAGCGTTTTCGCCTGCGGCAGTTCCGATACCGGAACGCCGGCCTTGAAGAACGTGGCGGCGGCGAGAATAATCATCGCGCTGTTAATTGCCCAGCCGATTATCATCGAAAAGAAAGTATCGAAGAACTCGTAATCCATCTGTTTCTTTATCACTTCTTCGTTCTCGAGGTTCCACTGCCTGCTCTGTATAATTTCCGAATGTAGAAAAAGATTGTGCGGCATGACGACGGCGCCCAGAACGCTCATGATTATTACTATCGAACCGTCGGGTATAACCGGCGTGACCCATCCCGCAGCTGCCTGCCCCCACTGAACGTCGGCGATGAACATTTCATAAATGAAAGACAAACCTATTATCGATACAAACCCTATTATGTATTTTTCTATTCTTCTGTACGAGTTGGTGAAAAGGAGCGCTCCTACAATAACAACGACGATGACCGAGCCGATTTTCATGGGAATGTGAAAAAGCATTTCCAGGGCTATCGCCGCGCCGAGTATTTCCGCAAGAGAAGTTGATATTGATGCAAGCACCGCAAGAGAAAGAACCGTTCTTGAAACGGGTTTCGGCGTATGAAGTGTGGCGGCTTCGGACAGGCAGAGCCCTGTGGCTATTCCGAGGTGCGCTACGTTGTGCTGGAGAATTATCAGCATCACAGTTGAAAGCGTGACCATCCAAAGCAGAGTATATCCGTAGCCCGAACCGGCCGCAATGTTCGACGCCCAGTTTCCCGGGTCGATAAACCCTACGGTTACAAGCAGGCCGGGACCGATGTATTTAATGATTTCAAGCCCGCCGAAAACGGGTTTGTGGTGCTGCTTGTTACGTAAATCCTTTATGAAGTTTTTAATCCCGAGCAAGGTTCTCCTGTTTCTCCTCTTTAACGTATTTCAGTATCCAAAGACCTGCGATAAAAAACGCGGTTATTGAAAATATAGCGATTTTCTGCGAACCTGTCAGCCACGAAACGAGTCCGAAAGTGAGCGGTCCGAGAAGAGTCGAAGTCTTGTCGAACAGCGCGAAAAAGCCGAAGAACTCCGTCTTGATTTCGAACGGCGTCAGTTCCGTCATAAGCGCCCTCGACAGGCTCTGCGTCGAGCCGAGGAACGTTCCCGCGAACCCGCCCGCTATGAAGAAATAATGTATCTTCGCGCCGCCGGCGTAAAGATAAGAGTTTTCGTCAACGAAGAAGAAAATGAAAACAAGTATGGCGATCCAGAAGAGTATGTTAACGGCAATCGAGCGCTTTATTCCGAACAGGTCACCAAGCTTCGAAAACAGAAGCGAGCCAGTCATCGCGGTTATCTGCACGACTATGAAAAATATCGCCAGCTCCATAGTGCCGAAGTGCAGCGTTTTACCCGCGTATATTCCCGAGAAGAAAATAATAGTTTCAACTGAATCGATGTACAGAAAATACGAAAGCAGGAAGTTGCGCAGATTCTTATACTTGTTAATGTGCTTTATGGTGTCGAGCACCTTCCTGAAACCGAAAGTGAAATAATTTATTTTCCCGCCCGCGTGAACGGTTTTCTTTTCTTTCAGGAATATGAAAGCCGGCAGGCTGAACACGAAATAGAACAGCGCCGTCAGCACAAAAAGAAGCTGGTAGTTGTCCTTTAGCGGAAACACCATCAGTACTGCGGCAAGAGAGCCCATGTATCCCACTGCATAACCGAGAGAAGACACCTTATTATAATATTTTTCCTCTACAATATCCGAAATGAAAGCGTCGTAGAATGTCATCGATGTCTGAAACCCTATGTTCGAAACGATGAACAGCGTAAGCCCGAAAAGAATCGTTCCCGCGCCTGTGAAATACATCAGCGCTGTCGGTATAACGGCGAGCATTGTGAAAATGAACAGGAAAAGTTTTTTGTTCGAAGTCCTGTCGGCAAGCGCGCCGCATACGGGATTCAGCACTGCGGACACTATCATAGAAATGTTAATGCCCAGGGACCAGTAGAAATCTCCTATCGGTTCCTTAGCGCAGACGACGTCGGT
>CAIKZJ010000421.1 GCA_903831845.1 uncultured Ignavibacteriota bacterium | reverse complement strand
GAAGGACGGCACCTAAAGTGAGAAAAACACTCCTTCTTGTTTCGCTGCTGCTGACGCAGTTTTTGTATTCCCAGACAAGCCGGATTCCCCTCTCCGACTGGGAATTCCGCGGAGCGGAAGAAAAGGAAACGCACAAAGCTATTGTACCGGGCACCGTTCATACGGACCTTCTCGCAAATAAACTAATCGAAGACCCGTTCTTCGGAACGAACGAGTCGACACTGCAATGGATAGAAGAAAAAGATTGGGTTTATACTTCTTCCTTTGGCGTTACCGCCGTGCAAATAAAACAAAAATCTGAAATTGTTTTTGAAGGACTCGACACATATGCCGATGTATTTCTGAATGAACAGAAAGTTCTTTCCGCAAACAACATGTTCCGCGAATGGCGTATCGACTGCTCCGGCATTCTGAAGGAAGGAAAGAATAATATTAAGATTGTTTTCTACTCCCCCGTTCAGAAAGAAAAGGTTTTCGCAGAGGAATTCGAAAAACAAACAGGTATTAAGGAAATACCAGGCGGAAACCGTGTGTTTACGCGAAAAGCGGCGTATCACTACGGCTGGGACTGGAGTCCGCGATACGTTACAAGCGGAATATGGAAACCCGCATACATCGAGTTTCATAACGAAGGAAAAATAAATGACGTAGAAGTAATTCAAGGCGTTTCCGGCGAAAGAGCGAATGTTACATTCAATGTGAGTTGCAATTTCTCGTCCGGCATGATATTAAAGATTACCGACGAATCAGGGAAAGAAATCATTTCGATAGACGCAAGCGGCGATATCCTTACCGCTGAAACCGAAATACAAAACCCAAAATTATGGTGGTGCAACGGACTCGGCGAGCCCTATCTTTATAAATACAAAATAATACTCACAGACGGAAAAAAAGTTATCGACGAGAAACAAATTAATGTCGGACTAAGAACCGTTGAACTCGTCCGCGAAAAAGACGAATACGGAGAGTCGTTCTATTTCAAACTTAACGGCGTTCCGGTTTTCATGAAAGGCGCCAATTTCATACCGACTGATAATTTTCTGCCGAGAACAACAAAGGAAAAATACGCTTCTCTTATTAAAGACGCCGAGAATTCAAATTTCAACATGCTGCGCGTCTGGGGCGGCGGCATTTACGAAAGCGACGATTTCTATAATCTCTGCGACGAGAACGGCATTCTTGTGTGGCAGGATTTCACTTTCGCCTGCTCGATGGTGCCTGCGGATAAAGAATTTGCCGATAACGTACGCGAGGAGGCGATAAACAACGTTAAGCGTCTGCGCAGCCACCCCTGCCTTGCTCTCTGGTGCGGTAACAACGAATCCGACGAAGGGTGGAACAACTGGGGCTGGCAGAATAATCTTTCGGATAAACAGAAAAACATACTTTGGTCGGCTTACGAAAATATTTTCAAAAACATTTTACCGACAGTCGTTTCCGAATATCACAAAAATTCAAATTATATTTCGTCTTCCCCTAAAATAGGATGGGGACATAAAGAAAGTCTCACAGAAGGCGATAATCATTACTGGGGCGTGTGGTGGGGCATGGAACCGTTCGAAGTGTACACGAAAAAGGTCGGCAGGTTCGCTTCGGAGTACGGGTTTCAGGGAATGCCTGATATGGAAACGATTCGTGAGTTCGCTCCCAATTCGGAT
>CAIKZJ010000420.1 GCA_903831845.1 uncultured Ignavibacteriota bacterium | reverse complement strand
GACCGATTATGAAATATGAAAATATGAATGATGTTACGAAAAATATAATTGAATCGGAGACGAGTTTACCGTAGAAATACATATAGACCGCTGCCGGCATAGAAACGGTAAGCGGGAAAATTGAGAGATACACGAACGCAGAAATGATCTTTGAAGTGAAAATGTTTTCCTGCGACACGGGAAGTATTTTAAGCGCGTCTGTCTGGCGTTTCGCGAAGAACAGCTGCGCGTAATCCGAAATGAGAATGAACGCTACGAAGAAGAAGTTGACAGTCAGGGAAACGAATATAAATGACGGCTTATCGAGGCGAAGGAAATTGTTGTTCGTGATAAGCGTATTCGCGAAAAGGTACGTTACAATAATGCCTATCAGTCTTCTGATTCCCGCATTATCCTTGTTGCGGAAATCGATTTTCAGGAAAAGCCTTGTAAGTAATATGTTATTTCTGCTTAACATTCTTCTTGTATTCTTCCACAGCCTTTAAGTGTTCCTGATAAGTTTTCGTGAAAGTATGTCCGCCCTTGCCCGTAGCGACGAAGAAAATGTAATCATGCTGCTCCGGGTTGAGCGCAGCGTTTATCGCCTTCAGACCGGGATTGTTTATCGGTCCCGGCGGAAGTCCGTAATTCTGGTAAGTATTATACGGCGATTTTATTTTCAGGTCGCTTTTAAGAAGCCGCGCTTTCGGGCCGTCCGGGAGTATATACTGTATCGTCGGATCGGCTTCGAGTTTCATTCTCTTTGACAGGCGGTTCGTGTAAACGCCCGCCACGACCGGCATCTCGGCGTCCAGCTGGGTTTCGCCCTGAACGATTGAAGCGAGAGTTATCGCTTTCAGGAGTTTAGTGGGATTTTCCTTTAACTCCTCGTTCTGCTCGAGAACTTTTTTATTGAACTCATTGAAAAGAATCTCTACGAATTCCTTTTCGGTGATATCGAGCGGAATCCTGTAAGTATCAGGGAACAGGAAACCTTCGAGGTTCGATATTTTCCCTTCCAGTCCGAGCAAAGCGATAAGCGAATCGTTTTTCGCCGCGTTAAGGAATTTATCGGAGTCGAGGCTTAGTTTGCTTTCGATAGATTTGCCGATCTGCTTAAGCGTCATTCCTTCGAGCACAGTGAATTTAACTGTAAATCGTAACGACGGGTCGGTAAGAGCGTCGAGAACTTCATTGTTGTTAATGCCCGGTTTGAAAATGTATGTACGCGAGATAATCTTATCGTCGAGTCCGCGCAGTTTCGCGGCAATCTTGAAATAGAAAGCGTTGTTGATGATGCCTTCCTTTTCCATATCTTCGGCAATCTGCATGAAATGCTTGCCGGGGGATACTCTGAACCTGACTTCCTTGTCGAGATTATTTGTAGAGTAATTAATTTTATACGAAAACACGAGGAGAATTACTGCGTCGATAACCATAATCGCGTAAATGACGCGGAGAATATTCTCGATTGAGATTTCCTTGTTGTGAAAATAGAACAAATCGAGGCGGTAGATGCGCATCAGAATTTTCTTCGTCTTATTGATGAAATCGTTCTTGTTCAAGTTTAATTATTTGCTGTTATTTCAATAAAATATGGAATTTGGAGGTAATGTAAAATGTAAAGTGAAAAGCGGGAAATATCAAAATACAAATCAAAAATTAAAAAGATTATGGTAGCATATTATTGATTGATAGCATTCCGGGCCGGTGGTATTAAAAATGAAAATAAATAGAACTTTAAAGTCCGATTATTGTTATAAGTTAGTGAACACTAACATAACTTATATGATAGCCGGAGCAAATATAACAGAACCAAAAAGAAAAGCTGACAGAACGATGCGGCTGAACACGATAGACAGGAGAAAACAGATCATAGACGAGGCGATTAAAATCATACATAAACAGGGTTTTGAAGCGCTGACAATAAGGGAACTGGCATACAGGGTGAACGTTACGGAACCCGCCATTTACAGGCATTTCACGAACAAGGAGGAAATAATAATTTCCATAATGGACAGGATGAACGTATTCGACGAGGAATTGAAGAAGCACATAGAAAGCATTTCGGACAAGGAAAAAAAGATTGCTGAACTTATAAATTTTCATTTTGAATTCTTTCAGTCAAACTCCGAACTGACCTCAATAATATTTTCCGAAGACATATTCAGAAACGGTAAAGCGCTTCCCGCGAAACTGCTTCAAATCTTAACGCAGAGAAGGCATATCATCTGCAAAGTGCTTGAGGACGCTAAAAAAAGCCGGGAATTCCGGGGGCTCAGCTCGTGCGACCTGGCGACGATAATTCTCGGGTTCATAAGGCTGGCCGTTCTGCAATGGAGGCTCTCGGATTTCTCGTATTCGCTCGTCGAAGCGGGGAATGCCGAAGCAAAAACGCTAATTAAACTTATTTACAATTACCGATAAACACTGCTGAGAGGAATAAGTTTATCAAAATTAAATTTCATTTATGGGAACAAAAAAATTATGGATTGTCTTCGCGGCTGTTGTCGTGCTGAGTTTCACCGTACTCGGTTATTTCGGGTACGAGATTTACATGAAAGCGCCGCCTATACCCGACAAGGTAGTATCGGCGGAGGGAAGAGTTTTATTCACAGGTCAGGATATTAAAGACGGACAGAACGTCTGGCAGTCGATAGGCGGTCAGGAAGTTGGCACTGTATGGGGCCACGGCTCTTATCTGGCGCCTGACTGGTCGGCGGACTGGCTTCACAGAGAGGCAAGTTATATACTCAACAAATGGGCGAAGACTGAATTCAACAAAAGTTACGATGAACTGAACGACGAAACGAAAGCCGTTTATAAAATCAGGCTTCAGAAAGAACTGCGGACGAATACATACGATGAAAAAACAGGCGCTCTGAAAATATCACAGGTTAGGGAGGAAGCGATTAAGGACAACGCGAAGCATTACGCGGGGCTGTTCATGAACGACCCGGCACTTTCGAAATTGAGGGAAGCGTATTCAATTCCCGAGAAT
>CAIKZJ010000419.1 GCA_903831845.1 uncultured Ignavibacteriota bacterium | reverse complement strand
CGCGTGCGGTACGGCCGAAAGAAGTTTAACTGTCATGTCCCTGCTGTTCTTAAGGGATTCTATCAGGTCGTTTTCTTTTGCCAGATTAACGTAGTACCTGCAGTAGTCCGGCATTGCTTCGGGTTTCTTAATCATAATTTTGTGTTTAAAAATAATCCTCCGCTTTTAATGCGAAGGATTATAAATTAACGAAAAACTTATTTTACAAGAAGCATCTTTTTTGTTTCGGTGAAGCTGCCCGCTGTAATCGTATAGAAATAAACGCCGCTGGGATAACCCGACGCCTTCCAGTTTTCAACGTACACGCCCGCAGCGCGCTGTTCGTTTACGAGCGTTGTTACTTCTCTTCCCGCCGCATCGAATATTCTTAAAGTAACGAATGAATTCTTCGGAAGTCCGAACCTTATCGCCGTCGAAGGATTGAAAGGATTCGGGAAGTTCTGTTCTATTGAATATTCTTTCGGAACGCCGTTTTCGTGGCTGTTGACGTCAACTGTTAGCGTAGCTGTCTTTATAACTATATCGTTGTTCGGATCAAAAGCTACTGTTGTCGGTTGTCTGTTAAAGTTAAAAGCGTAGGTCTGGTTGTTCACGTCGTTCATTACTCTTATAAGCGTATCGCTGCCGGTTGTAAACGAAACCTTGATCACGATCGGCATCTTGTGGAACGTTGTGTTGCTCAGCGTCTGGTACGCCTTGAAATTCACGCGCCAGTTACCGCCGCCGAGGTTTGAGATACCGTAAGTATTCTGATATGTAGGATGATTCGGCTGTTTCACCCATTCGTCAATGAACCATGTAAGGTCCTGCCCGGCTACCGAACTCATCTTTGCCGTGAAGTCGTCCGTAATGGCGTTTTTCATCTTGAAGTTAACCGTATCCGTTGCGTATGCCTTTAATCCCGCGAAGAAAAGCGAGTCGCCGATCGTGTATCTTAGCATATGAAGCACGCATGAGCCCTTGTAATATGTAATCGGTCCGTTGAACAAAGTGCCGTTCGGCGGGGTTGTAATCGCCCACGACGGATTATAGATCGGCCATCCGGGATTTCCCGACATGTATCCCGACGCGTCGCCGAGAATATTGTTTTTATAAGCGGTATACCCTGAAATGTGTTCGAAATAAAGCGCTTCGCAGTAAGTCGCGAAACCTTCGTTCAGCCATATGTCCGCCCAGGTGCCGCAGGTTATCATATCGCCGAACCACTGATGCCCGTATTCGTGGGATATCAGCGAGTTCACTGAACTCCATGCGGGCGCGATAGTCGTAAGGGTCTGGTTTTCCATGCCGCCGCCGTAGCTCGACACGGAAGCGAATCCGTTCTTTTCGAACGGATGCTCGCCGAAAACCTGCGAGTAATAGGTTGTCATGTCCACCATCGCATTTTTAGTCGGAGCGATATTTTCACCCGTTGCATAGTAAAGTCTTATGGGAACGCTGTCGGACGGATTGGATAATTTATGCCACCAGACGATGTCGACATTGTATCCCGTGTATTTTCCCGTAAGCACTGCGAGGTATGTCGAAAGCGGGTCGCGGCTAATCCAGCGGTACCAGAGACTGTCCGATACGACGACCGAATCCGCGAGTCTGCCGTTCGAGCCGATCTTCGTTCCCGCCGGCACTTTTACCGTTATGTCGAAAGTCGCCTTGTCCGAAGGTCTGTCCCAGCAGGGGAACCATTCGCGCGCGCCTTCCGGCTCGCAGTCTGTGAATACGTAACCCGATGTCGTTACGTTGAAAGAACCGTCGCTGACGTTGTTATGGTGGTATTTAATATACAGGTTTACAGTTTCGTTTACGTTGTATGTTCTGTCGAGCGTGATTGTAAGAATATTCGTCGTCGAACTGTGTGTGAAAGCAAGCGCCGCGCCGCCGTTCAGGCGTACCGAATCGATTCCTATCGAAGTATACACCGCGTTCATCTGTATTGAGCTGAGCGTCGAATCTACTTTGAACGTCATTATTTCCGTTCCCGTGAATGTTTTCGCGGAAGACTTGAAGCAGCTGTAAATATCGAGGTTCAGCTTATAGTTCTGAACGTCGTAAGAATGCCTCGGCGTGTTCGGCGAAAGCATTGCCGGATTCATGTGCGAAGTCCTGTTTTGTTTGTTGCGGGAGCAGATATCCGCGCCCTTCATTCCCGAATAATCCTGAGCCATTGCGGAGGAGGCGAGAATTGCGAGGAGGAGCAGAGCAAAAACCTTTTTCATTTCTATGTATATTGATTTATATAATAATACAAAATAACGAATATGGGTTTAATATTCTATTTTGTAAAATTTCTGCCCGGGTTGTTAAAACCAGGTGCGCCTTCTGTATTCTGCATAGTCATAAAACCGCGCGAGAAGTTCGCGCTCTTCAAGATATCTCCAGTAAAGAACGTTTAAAACAAAAGGAAAGGCAAGTATCATTGAGTACAATGCATCGCAGAAGACAGGAAAACCTATAAGCCAGAATATGAATCCGAGATACATCGGGTGGCGGATTTTTGAATATACTCCTTTTGTAATAAGGTCTCCTTCGTATGTTTCCAGCGTTTTAATTGTCAGCAGTCCGGACAGGAACAAAACAAGCCCCGCCGCGGCCATGACAAGTCCGGCATATTTTACTAAATCCGGAATTTCAAGAATCTTCTCGTCGATAAGGCAAAGCGAAAACCAGGACGCCCAGAGCATTGCCATGTTAGTAAACATTAGTATAAAACTTGTCCTGCCGGCTTTGATTATCTTATTATGCTTCAGTATTTCATATGCCGTACGCACAATGTGCGTCAGTATACACAGCGCGGCGAGAAAATAATATTTGTTTTCCATAATATTTTCCTTATATAAGCGGCAACAGGTGCATTATAACGCCGATTATTAACGTTATGGTAAGTATTGTAACAATTTTCGATTTCATTCGCAGGAATATGAACTGTTCTATCAGCCTTCCGAACCAGAACAGAAAAAATCCCAGCAGAAAGAACTTTCCCATTTGTGTTGCCGCAAGTTCTTCCGCGTAGAAAAAGGAAGCGAGGAACATAAGCAGAAATATATAGATGAGCCTCAGGTTCAGTATCTGCATTATCGCGCGGTTGCCCGGTTTCAGTTTCGCCAGGTCGTTCTTCCAGTCGAAAAGCTTCCAGAAGAAAAGATGAAACACGAAGAAAAGAATATCGTAAATCCCGCAGATTTTAATAAGTAATATTTTATCCATTAGCCTGTTTTATTTCTTTTAAATGAACGCGGAGATAATAAACAAGCGGAATGCCCGCGCCGATGAGACCTATACCGGAATATCCGCCGGCGAACCCGCCAAAGTATTTGCCGGTGATTATTGCCGCTGTGTTATGACCGATGCCGTTGAAAATCATTATCACACCGTAAACAAGGCACATGTATACTGCCCATCCTTTCCCTGCAAGAAAAAAGTAAATGAATATGAGAGGTAAAGCGAACAGAACCAGATTGAGAATGATGAAGGTTTCCATCGAATAATACCTGTCCACAGGCCAGAACCTGCCCCACACTTCCTCTAGAATGTGCGCGGCGTGAAAGAAAATAAGCAGCAGCAGAAACAGAATTGATTTGCGTTGCGCGGCGGTCATTTATCCTCCAGTTTGATTCGCCCCGGTACAAATATCAAACTTCAATCTTCAATGTTCAATGGAAAACACACGGTAAATATACTGTCCCGCGATTATGCCGGCAACGTTTCTTTTCCGCATTCAGAACATTTAAAAGTATGCATGCAGACTGTTCCTCCGCATTCAGAGCACTTTCTTTTTTTCTTCTCTTTTATTATAAAAGATTCAGTGCCGTATTTCCGCATATAATGAAGATTTTCGGTAATGTCGGTATTGTATTTCTTTTTGTACCTGTTGTCAAGCCGGTTAAAATCCTTGCAGGGGAATAATGTTCCGCATCCGCCGCAGAAACCGGCGCCGGCTTTGAGATGCGCGCAGTTCTTAATTCTGCATATAACCTTTGTTTTCGGTTTTTCCTGTTCTCCGGCGCGGCATCCGGGGCACCTGTTTCTTTTTCTCAGGAATGCCCTGCACGCGCCGCAATAGATTCCGCACGGAGCAATTAAGGATATTTCTTTTTCCAATTGTGTCGTTTCGGTTAAGGGAAATTATCGAACTGATTACGTGTTTTGAATTATACTGTCGTCCCTACGGGACTTAATATAATTTATT
>CAIKZJ010000418.1 GCA_903831845.1 uncultured Ignavibacteriota bacterium | reverse complement strand
TTATCCCGCATGCTCCCATTTTGTCATTCCCGCATGCTCCTGGCGGGAATCAAGAACAAAAATACTAATTCAAAGACTATAGGCAAGAACGATATGATACAGATATTAATTTGTCATTCCCGCATGCTCCTGGCGGGAATCAAGAACAAAAATACTAATTCAAAGACTATAGGCAAGAACGATATGATACAGATATTAAATAGTATTGTAATTTCTAAATCTGTTTTCTTATTTAGAATATTAAACAGAATAAGTATGAACGACAAAGAACGTTTTTATTATGTTTACATACTATCTGAAAAAAAACACGGCACACTTTACACCGGAGTAACTCATAATGTAATCGTAAGAACTTTAGAACACAGATTGAAAATGAGCAAAGGATTTGCCGAAAAATACGATCTGTTCTGATTAGTCTACTTTGAAACATTTAATTATATTGATAAGGCAATTCAAAGAGAAAAACAAATAAAGAAATGGAATAGAGCCTGGAAGATACGTCTCATAGAAAAGGACAACAAGGAGTGGAGAGATTTATTACCGGAAATTGCCGATAAAGAACAGATAGAGTACGTGATGGAGTGCATACTTGAAAATAAAGATTTCTACAAAGAGAATTAAATAGTTTTAATAATAAACGATACGCGTTTTGATCCCCGACTGGAGCATTCGGGGATGACAAGAATATAATAACACCTGACTCCACAAATTAAAAGAGGGTTATTCCGGAGAATAACCCTCTCTGTTATAACGTATAATTTCTCTTAATCTCCGTTCAGAATCGGAATTTTCACGTTCTTAATTACTTCTTCTTCCGTCATGACAGGCTGTTTTTTCTTCTTCGATTTCCTGAGATAAGCATTCTTATCGGTGCCTTTCTTTTCGTCGGGCGCTTCGGGATATTCGTACACGTTGTACTTGTAATTCCTTAGAATGATCTTTTCGTCATCTCTTGATATCACGTAGTTCGGAAGCATCGGGATTTTTCCGCCGCCTCCGGGCGCGTCTATAACGAACTGCGGAACCGCGAGTCCCGAAATATGACCGCGGAGCTTGTCCATTATATCAAGCCCGACGTTGAGCGGAGTCCTGAAATGGTTCGCGCCCTTCGTGAGGTCAGCCTGATAGATATAGTAAGGTCTTACTCTCATCGAGAGCAGTCCCTTGAGAAGCTGCCTCATTGTTTCGGGGTTGTCGTTGACTCCTTTCATGAGCACCGACTGGTTTCCGACCGGGCATCCGGCGTCGACGAGCATGCCGCATGCTTTCTTGCTTTCTTCTGTTATTTCCCACGGATGATTAAAGTGCGTGTTGATGTATATCGGATGATATTTCTTGAGCATGTTTACGAGTTTCGGAGTGATTCTCTGCGGAAGTACGCAGGGCATCTTTGTTCCGAGCCTTATTACCTGAATGTGCTTAATCTCTCTGAGCCTTATAAGAATCTTTTCCAGCATCGCGTCAGTCAGCATGAGCGGGTCGCCGCCCGAAAGAATTACGTCGCTGATTTCGGTGTGCTGCTCGAGATACCTGAAGGCGGATTCGAGAGTGTTCATCGAGATCTTGTGTGAATCTCCCACTTTTCTTTTGCGCGTGCAAAAACGGCAGTAGAGACCGCATTGAGAGGTGACCAGGAACAAAGCCCTGTCAGGATAACGGTGAGTGATGTTAGGAACGGGACTCATGTCATCTTCATTCAAAGGATCTTCCGGAGCGTCGATGTCCTCGAGTTCAACCTCGTCGGGCACGCACTGTCTCCAGATCGGATCGTTCGGCTCTCTTATCAAAGAGAGGTAGTAAGGGTTTATGCGTGCCTGGAAGAATTTATCCAGTTTAGACGCGACCTCGCGTTTTATGCCGAACTTTTCGACAAGCTGGTCAACCGAATGAACGCTGTCGCGAATCATTTGTTGCCAAAGTTCCATAAAGTTTTCCTTATTTTTGTTTTTAAATAATTTTCAAACTCTTAACGAAGGTACTTGCCGTACACGACAAGCGAGTCCCCTTCTTTGTAGAAATCTTTTATCTCTACTATTTTATCGTAAAGGTTCTTCTCGTAGAACCTTCTCTCTTTTTCGTACGAGGGCTTTCCGCTCGTTTCTATCAGCACGAGCCTGCCGTTTTTGTTCTTCAGATGACCTTCGATGTATGCGATCAGTTTGCTTCCGATTCCCTTCGACTGAACGTTAGGGTTCACCGCTATCCAGTAAAGGTCGTAAGTGCCTTCAGTAAGCGGTCTCGGACCGATGCACACGTAACCGTTAATCGTTTCCTCTTCGTCGACGAATATTTCGTAATCCTTCTGGTTCGGATCGCCGATATACAGATCAATCAGCTCCATCGCAATCTTTATCTCGTCGCTGTTAAAGTTATTAGTATCAACGAGAATTTTCTCGATTAAATTCCTGTCTTTATGTTCGAGATTTCTTATCATACCTTTACGTTTGCAAAAATTCTCTGCCATCTTTCCCAGGCAAAGTCGATTATTTTTGAAATCAGATAATCATAACTCCATCCGTACGCTTTCCCGCTTCTCGTGAATCCGGTGTCCTCGTCGACGTCCGACGCGATGTCCGGATTCGGGTTGAGTTCGAGCACGTACGGCACGCCGTCCTTCACGCGGAAGTCAACTCGTGCGTAATCTGAAGCTCCAACTATGTGATAAACCGTTCTTGCTGTTTTCTGTATCAGCGCTTCGAGTTCGGGAGAAATGTTCTGCGCCGGGCAAACCGCTTTCGTTCCCTTGAACTCTACTGTCTTGTACATCCACTTGCTGTTGTAGCTCACTATCTTCGGATAGTCCGAAGGAAGAAGCGAAAAATCTATTTCCGAGATCGGGAACACTGTCAGATCGTTTATGTCATGTACGACGTTTCCGACAACGCTAACGTTTATTTCCCTGCCGTCTATGTACTGCTCGACAAGCGCCGGCTGTTTATGAACGTCAAGAATGTATTCTATTCTCTTCTTAAGCTTTTCTTCGTCGTATACTATCGAATCGTTTTCAATTCCTATGCTCGCGTCTTCTCTCGAAGGTTTTACTATAAGCGGAAACTTTCCTTTCAGTCTGTGGAAACCTTCTTCGTTCATCTTCAAGGGATTCGTGCAGATGAAGTGTCCCGCCGTCGGTATGTCGTAATAATTCAGAATCTCTTTAACCCTTGCCTTGTTAAGCGCAAGCCCGAGCGTCAGTGCGCGCGAGCCTGTATAGGGAATCTTCAGCATTTCATACAGCGAAGCTATGTTCATTTCCTGCACGGGGTCGCCGTCGAGAGATTCGCAGAGATTAAAAATTATGTCGGGTCTGTTGTCGCGGAGTTCTTCGATTAGCTTATACAGGTCGAGCGCCACGGGAACGATCTTTGTTTCGTGATTACTCGTGCCGAGAGCGCGCTGCACGGATTTCATTTCGTCGAGTACGCCGTATTCGCTCATGTCGATCGCTGCTTCGACCTTGTCGATGTCTGTGACTCCGTCATCCCAGATCTTGTCCTTCGTGTACTGTAACGGATCGTTGTATAGAATACTTACTTTCATTTAATAATATTTATGTATGCGATTCTGTTTTATTCCGAAATTCTTTT
>CAIKZJ010000417.1 GCA_903831845.1 uncultured Ignavibacteriota bacterium | reverse complement strand
GTGCTTAAGCTCGGCGGCAGGTCAGACAATAAAGTGCTCGTTGAGGAAGGTCTTAACATAGGCGAAACGCTGATTAATGTCGGATTCTACGGACTTAACGACGGCGATAATGTGAAGGTAATAAACTAAAACAAAACGAAAGAATTTTATGAAATTTTTCAGACTTATAGTAGGAAACAGAGTTTCGGTATACGTGCTGATCGCTATAATAGTAATTATGGGCGGATTCTCTTACCTTTCAATGCCGAGGGAATCAAGCCCGTCGATTAAGATTCCGTACGTCTTTATAGCGACTGTTTATCCGGGCGTTTCGCCTCAGGATATCGAGAACCTCGTGACACAGGAAATCGAAAAGGAAGTCAAAGGCATAAGCGGAGTGAAAAAGATCACGTCCGTATCGAGGGAGAGTTTCAGCTCTATCTCCGTCGAGTTCAATACCGATGTTGTCATTGACGACGCACTACAGAAAGTGAGAGACAAAGTCTCTACGGCAAAAACAAAAATGCCTAACGACATAAAAGAACCCGTCATAACGGAAATCAACTTTTCCGAACTTCCTATGATGTACGTTAACATCACGGGAAATCTGAACCCTGCGGAAATGAAAAAAATCGGAACAGCAGTGCAGGACAAGATAGAGCAGATTCCCGGCGTTCTTTCCGCCGAAGTCGTCGGCGGCGTTGACCGCGAAGTCAAGATAGACGCAGACGCCAACAGGCTTAATTATTATAACCTTAGCTTTAACGATCTTATTAACGCAGTTTCCGCCGAGAATCTCAACATACCGGGCGGAAATATCGAGGTAGGCAAATCGACTTTCCTAATCCGGGTACCCGGCGAGTATAAGAACCCCGAACTGATGAGCAATATAGTCGTCAAAAAAGAAGGCGACTTCCCCGTCTACGTCAAAGATGTAGCGCAGGTAACTTACGGCTACAAGGAAAGACAGACTTATGCGAGAGAGAACGGGCTCGAAAGCCTTTCCCTGCCCGTTAAGAAAAGAAGCGGAGCGAATATAATCGAAATATCGGATAAGGTGCACGAACTGCTTAAAGACAATAAAGAACTGATTCCCGACGGAGTGAGATACGATATCACAGGCGATAATTCGGATTATATCAAGACGACAGTTCACGAACTGGAGAACGGAGTCATTACGGGTATGCTTCTCGTGTTCCTGATTCTGTTTTTCTTCATGGGGATAAAGAATTCCATACTCGTCGCCACATCGATTCCCCTATCGTTCCTTATTTCATTCATAGTTCTAAGCATGATGGGAATAACGCTGAACATGATAGTATTGTTCACGCTTATTCTGGTTCTCGGTATTATTGTTGACGACGCTATAGTTGTTGTGGAAAACATATACAGGCTTCAGGAAAAAGAAGATTACAATCCGCACGACGCTTCAATCGAAGGTCCGCGTGAAGTCGTGTTTCCGGTAACGATCGCGACTCTCACTATCATCTCGTCGTTCCTTCCCCTGTTGTTCTTCCCGGGCATAGTGGGCGACTTCATGAAATACATGCCGATAACTTTAATCGTATGCCTGCTCTCATCGCTTTTTGTCGCTATGATAATCAGCCCGGTTCAGGCGTCGGTCTTTATTCATTTCAAGAAGGACAAAGAGCGTTCGCAGAGGAAGAAATTCAGACCTATCGGAAGGTTCCTGGAGCACTTCGACGAAGTGCTGTTCGGTACTGCGCTGAAGTACTATGAAAAGGGAGTAAGAAAGGCTATGAAGCACAGGAAGACAACTCTTACGCTTACTGCCGCGCTTTTCGTCGTGACGTTTATCGTTTACGGACAGTTCAATTACGGAGTAGAGTTCTTCCCGGATACCGATCCCAGAGAAGCGGTAATAAACGTGAAGATGCCGATAGGCACGAACATCGAGGAAACTAATAAATTAACGAGGGAAATCGAAAAGAAGATACCTCCGTTAAATGATATAAAATATGTGATCTCAAACGTCGGATCGTCGAACAACCCGCTCGATTTCAGCGGTGAAGGCATACCGACAAAGAGCGTGATAACGATTAATTTCATAGATAAAATTGACAGGGAACAGAGTTCCTTCCTGTCTCTTGAACAAATCCGCAAGGCAATTGAGGATATTCCGGGTGGTGAAATCGCCATCGATAAAGAAGCCGACGG
>CAIKZJ010000416.1 GCA_903831845.1 uncultured Ignavibacteriota bacterium | reverse complement strand
CTTGTTTTCTTTGAGCTTCATTGCAACGTTTCTTACAACGTCCTCGACAAATACGGGATTCTCGTATGCGTGCTCCGTTACGAATTTCTCGTCGTCGCGCTTCAGCAGAGTGAAAAGTTCGGAGCTCGCGCTCTTCTCTACGTATCCGATAATCTCCTCAATCCATACTGTCTCGAGAAATCTGACCGATACCGTAACCTCGCCTCTCTGGTTGTGCGCCCCGTATTTCGATATGTTCTTCGAGCAAGGGCAGAGCGTCTTTACGGGCACTCCGACCGTCATAATCAGGTCCTTTTTGTCCTCGTTCATAACGGCGTGAAACTTTATCCTGTAATCCATAAGCGAAGGTTTTCCGCTTACGGGTGCTTTCTTTTCCTTGAAGTACGGAAATTCCAGCTCGATGTGCGCTGTCCTGGCTTTTAACTTCTTCTGCATTTCTGTAAGTATTCCGTATATCGAGTCAATCTCAATCTCTCTCTTGTTCATAAGAACTTCCACGAACCTGCTCATATGAGTGCCCTTGAATTCCTTGGGCAGGTCCACGGTCATTGATATCGTCGCTACTGTGTGCTGTACGCCGTTATCCGGATCTTTTACAGAAATAGGATACTTAAGGTTTTTGATTCCGACTTTGTCTATCGGTATATTGCGTGCGTCTTTCTGGCTTTGCGTGTCGGGAAGCATTGATTTATTAATTCCTTCCTCTAAATGAATTTCGTTTATAAACATTTCTTTTCCTTTATATTTGTTGTTTTTCATTATTCGGCCTCGATTGAGCATTTATAAGGACTCTGATTGCAGTCGATGTAAACGCTGAAAAATCCGCCGTTATTTCTTAAAACAAAATTCCAAATATAAAGTTTGTCGGTTTCCGGTATGTTTGAATTGATTATTTCATCCTCGCTGATGAACCTGAATTTCCCTTCCTTGAAATCGGGAGGCAGGGTGCCGAAAGTGTGTTTGTATTCAAAAAGGAAAAGCATTATATCGCCTATCTTAGGGTAATTCTTTTCGGTTATTATGCCGAGCAGTTTCCAGTCGGTTTCTTCGGAACGGATGCCGCATTCCTCTTCCGCCTCGCGTACGGCGCACTGATAGGGAGATTCGGCTTCATGTATATGGATTTTCCCGCCGGGAGGAGACAACAAACCCTTGTTGGGTTCGTTTAATCTTTCCAGCAGAAGGTACCCGCCATGCGGGTTTTTAATATAAAGCAGTGTTGCAAAAATCAATTTGAAATGCGATTAAAAGGGAAGGAGTAAAAGATTTGAAATTTATTACTTCGCTTCCCTGTGTAAAACGTGCTTTTTGGCGAATTTATCGTACTTCTTGAGTTCGATTCTTTCTTTTGTGTTGTTTCTGTTTTTGTAAGAAACGTAAACGCTCTTGCCTTTGTGTTCACCTTCGACGCTTACAAGCTTGATTTTGATTCTTGCGCCTTCTTTTTTCTTTGCCATGTCGCTTTATTATAGATTGTTAATTTTTAAATACAAGAAATAAATATATGAAAAATAATATTAAAAATCATCTCCAAAAGGACTCAAAACCTGAAATCCAGCCCGATTTCGGGCGAAATAAACCAATTATTGCCGAATCCGAACCGCCCCGTAACTGCCATTTTCTCGCTTACGAAGTACCTTACTCCCGCCTGTGTGCAGTACCATGCTCTTTTTAAACTTCCGTCAGACCCGGCGGTCAGACTTAAAAACGGTATGAAACTGCTTTCCCCGATATTCCTGAAATTGTAAGTCACCATCGCTCCGAAGAATACGTTGTTCGAAATCGTCGAGCCGAGGTTGCAATATTTAACCGCGACACCTGCTCCAAAAAGCCCCGATGATATCTGCGCGATTTCATTCTCGTAATATCCGGAAAACAATACGGCGGATTTGTCCGTAAGAACTGAAAATCCCGGTCCGGCAAGATTGTCGTGAAGTTTTAACTGCGCAGCTGCATAATGTGAAAAAATTACCGTAAATATCATCACTGTCATTACAAAAAAGATTCTCATAATGAATAAATTAATTTTATTTAAAACTTTTTTACGCTAATTTATCATTCAACAATAAAATCGAAAAAATATACTTACTTGTAAATGGAGAAAATCAATCTTTATACTCCCGTTCTTGATAAAGGTTTCATCGAAGTGGTTGACCATCTGGGTTCCGACCTGACCGTAGTTAATTCCGCAAGGGTTTCGTTCGGTAAAGCAAAGAAGGAGTTTACGGAACGCGACAGGATTCTTGTTAAGTTTCTCGCGGAGAACAAACATTACTCGCCGTTCAGGCATATTGTGGTTCAGTTCCACGTAAAAGCCCCCGAATTCGTTATGAGGCAGTGGTACAAGCACGTTGTGGGAATAGAAACTTCTTCAAGTTATCCCGCGAAAGACCACGCCTGGAACGAAATCAGCGGGCGCTACGTCCCGGTTACGGATTTTTATACACCCGAAAACTGGCGCGCACAGTCCGATGACAATAAACAGGCGTCAGAAGGCTCAATCGAAGACCAGAACCGCGCCGACAGCGTTTTTAAAAACGCGATGGCGTCGATAATGGAATGCTATGAAGAGCTTCTTGAACTCGGCGTCGCAAAAGAACAGGCGAGAATTATCCTTCCCCTCAATCAGTTTACAGAAGTATACTGGACGGCTTCGTTCCAGGCGATTATGAATTTTATTGACCTGCGCGACGAGAAACACGCGCAGTGGGAAATACGGCAGTACGCCGTGGCTATGAAAGAATTCATGTTTGAACTTTTCCCCGAAACCAGCAAGATATGGTTTGAAGTTCACAGGAAGAATTCATAACTATTTCATAACTTTAATCACATATTATGTTCTTACTCGATCTGCCTCTGTGGGCCGCACTGATCATTATTCTCGTTCTAAGCGTCGTGCTGTCTTACCTCGGATTGAAATTCATTCATAAGTTCTATAAGTACGAACAGCTAACCGAAATTCATCAGTTGTCGAGTTATATATTCAACGCTTACGGCCTGCTGTATGCGGTTATAATCGCGTTTGTAATATATATAAACTGGAACGAGTACAACGAAGCGCAGAGAAAGGTATATGTCGAGACAAACCAGCTGTCGAATATTTTCCACAACGCGCAGGGATTCGACGATTCGCTGAAATTCCCCATAATGAACGCGGTTGTTCAGTATACTGAAAGTATTATCACAGACGATTTCATGGCAATGAAATCCCGCAACAGAAGCCAGAAAACAAGGTATGCTTACGACAAACTGTGGGGCACGGTCATCGGAGCCGATACGAAAAATCTGAAAAACAATTTCGCTTACGACGTTACTGTAAACGAACTCAACACGCTGAGCGAAGCAAGGCGTCTGAGATACCTGTATATGGAAAACACGATACCGGCTGTTATCTGGGTGATTATAGTGATCGGCTGTTTCATCACGCTGGCGTTTTCATATTCGTTCGGAATTAAGCGAAGATACCCCTATATTCTTTTCGTTATTTCATTCACTTACATCAACGTCCTGATGCTGTATCTTATTCTCGTTCTCGATTACCCGTTTTCGGGATGTAATTCGATTTCAAGCGAACCTTATTCAATCGTTCTCAATCACTTCAGGGAAGTGCTCAGCATAATCAAATAATTGAATTGAAAGCGGGAGTCCCCGGATTACGGAGACTCCCGTATAACTAAAACCGCTCTTAATATTAAATTACCTGCTGAAAATTGATTTAAAAACCTGTCCCGCGACGTTCGGGTTTTCCTTGAACCTTCTTATCGAATATTCATACCATCTGAGTCCGAACGGAACGTACACGCGCATTCTGTAGCCGGCGTCGACAAGCTGTCCGCGCAGTTTTTCCCGCACACCCAGTAGCATCTGAAACTCAAATTTGTCGTTAGTCAGCCCGTATTCCCTGACTATCGCCTGCGCGCCGTCCGTCAGAAAATCGTCATGCGTCGCGATTCCGACATACTCGTTCTTTTCTATGATAAGCCGCAGAAGTTTCAGGTAGTTGTCCCTTATCTCCTGCTTTCCCTTGAAAGCAATCTCTTCCGGTTCTCTGTAAATACCCTTGCACAGCCTGAAGTTCGACTTTTCCTGCGTAAGTTTAATCACGTCGTTTTCAGTTCTTCTCAAATACGCCTGAAGAACGAGTCCGACGTTGTCGTATTTCTTCCTCATCTCTTCGTACATCCTGATCGTAATGTCTGTTACAGAGGAGTCTTCCATGTCAATTCTCACGAAGGTGTTTTTCTCTTTCGCGGAATCCATTATCTCCGTGAAAAGGCCTCTGCACATGTCGTAGTCCATTGCGAGACCGAGCATCGTCAGCTTTACTGACAGGTTGCCGTCGAGTTTTTCCCTTGTTATCGTATCGAGCACCTCAAGCGATTCGTCCTTCGATTTCGCCGCCTCCGCCCTGTCCTTTATGCTCTCTCCGAGCACGTCAATTGTAGCCATGACATTCCGCGCATTCAGGTCCCTGACGGTTTTCACGGCGTCGTTTATATTGTCGCCCGCGATGTATTTGTTCGCGAAGACTCTCACGAGCTTTCTCGGAAAGAGGGGGATTGTTTTTACAAGTAAGTAATTAAATGGGTTCATGCAATTTAAAGATTATCGGTTGAAATACGGCCGCTGAATCCGCCGTCGATTGTGTGCCAGTACTGTATCGATTCCTCCCCGTGCAGGTAGCAAAGATATACCTCTTCGCCGTTTTCCCTTACGTGCGGGAAATCTATAAGACCGCGGTTTATATCTTTTATAAGTATTCCTCTTTCGGCAAAATCCTTTACTATTGATACAAGCTCTTCCATCTCGGCGGGAAACCTGCCGGTTCCGTTCGGACCTATGCCTCCGAAATAAACGTGCCTGTAAATATCGTAGCCCTTTTCGTCAAGACTGCTTTTAAGATTTACGAGTCTCGTTAGTTTATCCCTAATTAATGCCAATGTCCCGCGCGCCTCGGCAAGCGTATAATGTTTTTGATGGAGCATTATATCTCTTTCATTAAGTTGATAGTTTCGATTAAAGAGTCCGCCGCCTCGTATCCTTTGTTGTTTCCGCCGTTTATGAAATCGCCCGCGCTTCTTGCTTCCGCCTGTTCGTCGGTGTATGTCGTAAGCACGCAGAAACCCACGGGCAGAGAGTATTTGGACGCAATGAAATTAATGTTGTGGGAGACAGCCGATGATATGTATTCGAAATGTGCCGTTTCCCCCTTTATTACGCAGCCCAGAGTAAGAACTCCGTCGTATTTATGCTTGCCGTTTTCTTTGCATATTTTTTCAAGCACGGCAGGTATTTCATAAGCGCCGGGTACATAATAAAGCGTTATGTCTTTTTCCGAAACGCCGTTGTTAAGAAGCGATTTCATCGCCCCCTTTATGAGATTTGAAGTAATTTCCTCGTTGAAACGGCTTGATATTACTGCAATCCTGTATCCGTTTCCTTTAAGACTGCCTTTTACTGTATTTGCCATGAGTTAATAATTTTTCTTCCATTCTTAAAACTGTATCCTCTCCGACGCAGTATTTGCCCATGTTCGCAAAATCCTCGTCGTAAAATCCGTGAAAGTCCGAACCTCCGCAAGTCAGCAGGTTATGCTCTTCTGCAAATTTAGTAAATTTCTGCGTTTGATTTGAGGTATGCGACGGGTGAACTGTCTCAATTCCGTCTATACCGGAATTCTTGAGTTTCAACAGCGAGCTTTCCCTGAAATAATTCGACGGGTGCGCCACGAACGCCAGCCCTCCGGCCTTGTGTATCAGTTCGATTATTACATTATAATCGAGGTTCTCCTTCTTAACATGAGCCGGTTTGTTGTCGCCCAGATACCTGTGAAACGCTGTGTTGAAATTCTTGACAAGACCCTGTTCTACAAGCTCGTTGGCGATGTGCGGCCTGCCGATCGAATGGCTTCCGGAATATTTTTTTATTAGGTTGTCGGGATTTATTTTAACGCCGAGATCAAGCAGTTTGTTTATCGTTTTTTCAAAACGCCTGACTCTTAGATTTTTAATGAAATCAAGATGTTGTATGAGAGACTTATCCGTGAAATTGAGATAATATCCGAGTATGTGTATTTCCTTTCCGTTGAAATCGGCGCTGATCTCTATACCGGGAATTATCCTAATGTCCTGTCTGCCGTTGAACTCGAGAGTCTTTGCAGAGCCCTCGAAATTGTCGTGGTCCGTAACGCTTATTATCCCCAGCCCTTTTGATTTTGCGGTTTTAAGGACTTCTTCCGGAGAATATTTACCGTCGGAATAACCAGTATGTATGTGAAGATCAGTTTTTATCAAATTGTTACGTTCGGAAAAATTGAGTTTATTTGAAGCAACTATCCGAGAATAAAAAAATAACCGTAATATTCGAGTTTTTAAAGGGTATTCTACATGCTTCAGTAATGAATGCTGTGTTTAAACTATAAAGAACGGATATGTTGTGTCCGGGCAGCTTGGAATAAATGCTATGATATTTTTACGGTTTAAGCTTAATTTTCATCATTTAATCAATATACGCCGGATACGCTACCCTCAAAAAGTGCGAAAAAAATGAATGTTTTTATACTATAATATATTGATTATATTTATTGTTTTAGCAAAATATCATGAATATTGCATTAATAACCGGCGGTTTATCATCGGAGAGGGAAGTTGCGCTTTCTTCAGGCCGCGGCATACTTAAAGCGCTAAGAGAACTCGGTCATAAGGTTAAAGTAATAGACCCTGTTTTCGGCGGCCGCGAAGTTGAAGAAGAAGTAATTTTCCGCGATATGGTGTCGAAGGATTATCCTACGCTCGAAAAATTAAAAAGTCTTCAGGGTGAAAACGCCAGGAAACTTCTTGAATGCATTAATTCATCTTTATTCGACGATATTGATATAGCTTTTCTCGGCCTTCACGGAAAATTCGGCGAGGACGGAATAATTCAGACTCTGCTTGAGTTGAGAGGCGTAAAATATACCGGTTCAGGAATACGTTCATCCGCTTTCGCGATGGATAAAGACATTTCAAAAACTGTATTTCAGGCTGAAGGAATTTTAACGCCTGAATGGATTGCATTAAACAGACAGGATGAATATAATATCAGGGAATTTCTCAGGATTTTCGGGAAACCGCTTGTGGTAAAGCCTAACGACGAAGGCAGTACCGTGGGGCTTACTATAGCATCCGATGAAAAAGAACTTGAGAAAGGCATTAATAACGCATTTGCCTATTCTGAAAAGGTTCTTGTTGAAAAATATGTAAAGGGCAGGGAAATCACAGTCGCGGTCGTAGACGGCCGTTCCTATCCCGTTATTGAAATAAAACCTAAAGACGGGTTTTACGATTACGAACACAAGTATACAAAAGGCAGAACTGAATACATCTGCCCGGCTGACGTCCAACGTCGTTCGGCTCCTCGGCTGGCGATATGGAGCAGTCGTGATGATCCTCGACATCGGTAAAGGTGCTCTCG
>CAIKZJ010000415.1 GCA_903831845.1 uncultured Ignavibacteriota bacterium | reverse complement strand
ATTTTATGTTTATTTTTTGTTAAGAGCTTTGTCGAGCCATTCGGGAACGACAGGGGATAACTTGGGAACATTCGCGTAAGGGAATGATGAAAGACTGCTGACTCTTCCGTGAGGGATTTCCCTGTGGCAGGACCAGCATCTGATTGTTTCGTTCTCTTCGTTTTCCTCGTCTTCTTTTCCGCTTCCGATGCTGTGATAATAACCCATTCTTACTTCATGGCATCTTTCGCAGTTCTCCTCCACGACTTCCTTTCCGGCGTCTTTGATCATGATGACCTGCGGCTCGAGTCTCAATGTAAACATCGTAGCGTGCCTCATCCCGTCTTTCGCCTTGAAAAGATATTTGCTGAGAATATTGTCATGCGGTACATGGCAGTCGTTGCAGGTCGTGACGCGGGCATGAGAACTGTGCTGCCAGGAAGCGTACTGCGGAAACATCACATGACAGTTAACGCACGTCTGCGGATCGTCGGAGAGATATGAAGAGGCATTGCTGATACGGAAAACAAGAACAGCAAAGCCTGTCATTATCCCAAGTATAATAATAACCGGAACTTTCCACCTGTCAGGCGGAATTAATTTTAGGATGAAATTTTTCATAGCATAATCAGATAAAATAGTCTGCTTAAATATATATATAATGAATATTAAAATAAAAGAAGAAATTTTTCTCACAAATCGGCGGAACCTGTAAAACCGCTGTTTTTACATTTCATATAAGTATTCATATTCATAATTTCAGGAATGCAGTACGAAAAGTATATCGATGAGTTTGAGACGCATTTTCCGTCAGTTAAAATTGAAAAGGGCGTACTATATGTTGTCGCGACACCTGTCGGCAACCTTGAGGAGATATCCTTCCGTGCTCTGCATGTTCTTAAAAAAGCAGACATGATTGCCTGTGAGGATACGCGCGTTACTGCGGTTTTACTGAACAGGTACGGCATAAAGTCACGACTTGTGAGTTTTTATGCGAGAGTGGAAAACTCGAAAATGAGTTATCTGCTCGGGGAGTTAAAGGCAGGACAAACTGTTGCGCTTGTTTCAGATGCAGGTACGCCGGGTATATCCGATCCCGGAACAGGCATAATAGCTGAATGCGTTAAAGAGGGAATTAAAGTTATAAGCATTCCGGGAGCGACGGCTCTAATGCATGCTCTCGTGGTTTCAGGGTTTGAAAGCAGGAATTTTTATTTTCAGGGTTTTCTGCCTCAAAAAGGCAGAGAAAATCTTTTTAATTTTCTGAAGACGATTAAGATGCCGATAGTAATTTATGAATCGAAGTTCCGCATAAGAAAGACATTGGGAGAACTGACCAAATACTTCGGTAATAAGAATGTTTCAGTATCAAGAGAATTAACTAAAATGCACGAGACTACGTACAGGGGAACGGTCAGCGAACTGGCAAAAAACATAAATGCTATAAAGGAAAAAGGCGAGTTTACATTGGTAATAAATAATATTTAATACAATATAATGAACGGAATAAAAGTCAGGTATGCTCCATCACCCACGGGTTACGTGCATATAGGAAATCTGAGGACTGCGTTGTACAATTATCTTTTCGCTAAGAGTCAGGGCGGAAAATTCCTTCTCAGGATTGAAGACACGGACCAGACGAGAAAGGTTGAAGGGGCAGTCGAGAACATAATCAGCATACTGAAATGGGCGGATCTTGATTACGACGAAGGACCGGGAAAAGACGCCGGCAACGGGCCTTATTACCAGTCGGAGCGGCTTAATATTTACAACGAACACTGGAAATATCTTCTTGAAAAGAAAAAAGCGTATTACTGTTTCTGTACCTCCGAGCGTCTTACGGCTTTGCGTGAGGAACAGCAGAAACAGAAACTTCCGCAGACGAAATACGATAAGCATTGTCTTCATTTGAGCGAAGATGAAATCATGAAGAACCTTGCATCTGGTATGCCGCATGTGATAAGGCTGAATGTTGAACCCGGGCAGACCATAAAGTTCACCGATTATGTGAGAGAAGATGTTGAATTTCAGAGCGAAATGGTTGACGATCAGATTCTCATGAAGTCGGACGGATTTCCGACTTACCATCTTGCAAACGTAGTAGACGACCATTTAATGGGTGTAAGTCACGTAATACGCGGCGAGGAATGGCTGCCATCTACGCCTAAACACGTATTGCTTTATGACGCGTTTGGCTGGGAAAAGCCCGTATTCGCGCATCTTCCGCTGCTGCTGAATCCGGACAGGTCAAAACTTAGCAAGAGGCAGGGAGACGTTGCGGTTGAGGACTACAGGAAGAAAGGTTATCTCAAAGAAGCGCTCATTAATTTCATTGCGCTGCTCGGCTGGACGGCCGGAGATGACAGGGAATTCTATTATCTTAAAGACCTTGTAAAAAGTTTTTCGCTCGACCGCGTGAACAAGTCAGGCGCGGTTTTCGACATCGAGAAACTAAACTGGCTTAACGCGGAGCATCTTCGCGCAAAACCTGACGATGAGATACTTGTAATGCTTAGGGATGAATTGAAAGATACCGAATATTCCGGAATGGAACTGACCGACAGTTATCTCCTGAATGTTATAGCTGCAATGAAACCCCGTGTTTCGTTCGCAAAGGAATTAATAACCAACTGCGCGTATTTTTACGAAGACCCGCAGACGTACGAAGAAGCGTCGGTGAAAAAGGGGTGGAAACCGCAATCAAAAGATATTCTCAACAAATTCGCGGAAAAAATATCGGCGGTAAACGAACCCGGTAGGGAAGATTACGAAAAAGCGCTGAAGGAAACGGCTGCGGAATTTTCAGTAGGAAACGGTGCCGTTATACATCCCTTGAGGCTTGCAACATCGGGCGTCAGCGGAGGACCGGGAATCTTTGATATTTGTTACATTATAGGCAAGGAAACTGTTATAAAAAGAATAAGCACAATAATTGAAAAATTAAAATAATGGAAGAAAAGACAAACATCACTCCGACGAATTTTATTCGTGAGATTATCGACGACGATTTAAAGACAGGGAAGCACACTTTAATACACACGCGTTTTCCGCCGGAACCGAACGGTTACCTGCATATAGGACATGCGAAATCGATATGCCTGAATTTCGGCATCGCGAGGGATTACAACGGATTGTGCAATCTCCGTTTTGACGATACGAACCCGGAAAAGGAAGACATCGAATATGTTGACTCAATACAGGAGGACGTTAAGTGGCTCGGGTTCGACTGGGCCGACAGGATGTATTACGCGTCTGATTACTTCCATAAACTATACGATTTTGCCGTGCAGATGATTAAGGACGGCAATGCGTACGTCGATTCTTCCACAGCGCAGGAATTAAAAGATATGAGGGGAACGCCGACCGAGCCGGGAGGATTATCACCTTACAGAAACCGTTCTGTCGATGAGAACCTCCGTCTTTTCACTGAAATGAAAGAAGGTAAATATGATGACGGCGCGCATGTCTTGCGCGCGAAGATTGATATGGCTTCGCCCAACATGCACATGAGGGACCCGGTTGTGTACAGAATAAAGAAAGCGACACACCATAATACGGGCGATGAATGGTGCATTTATCCGATGTACGATTACGCTCATCCGATTTCGGACTGGATGGAAGGGATTACCCATTCGCTTTGCACGCTTGAATTCGAGATACACAGGCCGCTGTATGACTGGTTCCTTGAAGCATTGAACCTGAAGAACAGGCCGAGACAGATAGAATTTGCAAGACTGAATCTGACGTATACAGTGATGAGCAAGAGGAAACTTCTCGAACTCGTTCAGGAAGGCTTCGTGTCAGGCTGGGACGACCCGAGAATGCCGACAATCTGCGGACTCCGCAGAAGGGGATACACTCCTGAGTCCATTAGAAATTTCGCAGACAAAGTTGGAGTCGCAAAAAGGGACGCGCTGACTGATGTAGCTTTGCTTGAACACGCCGTACGCGATGACCTTAACAAAAAAGCTCCTCGTGTAATGGCAGTACTGAAACCTCTGAAAGTTGTATTAACGAACTATCCCGATGATTTAACCGAAGAAATGGAAACGGTTAATAACCCGGAAGACGAATCCATGGGAAGCCGGAAAATCCCGTTCACAAAGGAGATATTCATTGAGCAGGATGATTTTCAGGAAGTGCCTGAAAAGAAATTCCACAGACTGTCGCCCGGAAAGGAAGTCAGACTGAAATCCGCATACATAATAAAATGTGATGAAGTAGTAAAAGACGCTGACGGGAATATTACGGAACTAAGATGTTCATACGATCCCGAAACGAAGAGCGGCTCGGGGAGCACGAGAAGCGTGAAGGGGACAATTCACTGGGTTTCTGCGAAACATGCCGTGAAAGCGGAAGTGCGTCTTTATGACAGACTGTTCACGGACGAAGACCCGGCGGGACACGAGGAAAAAGATTTCAGGGAATTGATAAATCCTGATTCACTCGAAATACTCGACAACTGTCTTATTGAGCCTGAACTTGCGAAAGCTAAGGCAGGGGATAAATTCCAGTTCGTCCGCATGGGGTATTTCTGCGTTGACCCGCTATCTAACGATAAAATTCTGGTATTCAATCGAACGGTAGGATTGAAAGATTCCTGGGCGAAAATGAAAACTAACTGATGATTAGTAATTAGTAATTCATTATTCAAAATTGATAATATTTTATTTCTGGATTTGGTTTCATTCGAATTGCTAAATATTAGTGTAAAATATATATATTTGCAGCAGCCCAGTAGGGGCGTAATATCGGTAGAAAGAAAGTACGAAATCTATTAGCCCCGTAGGGGCGACAT
>CAIKZJ010000414.1 GCA_903831845.1 uncultured Ignavibacteriota bacterium | reverse complement strand
GAATACCGACAACGCAGTTTCTATCAGCCAGGATTTCATGGACATACCCGCTATCCTGCCTGTGCTTCCACTTAAGGACATAGTGATTTTCCCGTACATGGTTTACCCTATCCTCGCAGGAAGGGAATCATCAATCAAAGCAATCAACGCGGCTTTTGAAACGGACAACAAATACATACTTCTTGTAACGCAGAAGGACGCTTCAATAGAAGAAACAACCACCGACAATCTTTTCCAAACGGGCACGATAGCTAAGATACTTCAGATAATGCGCCTGCCCAATGGTCTTATAAAGATACTCATAGACGGAGTCGTAAGCGCAGGCGTAACGGAGTTCATGGCCGACCAGTACATAACGGCGGCATTCAATATCATAAGCGATTCAGCGACAAGCGAGCCGGGCATTAACCTGCTCGTCGAAAAAGCGTCGAACTATTTCGCGGATTATGTCACGCTGAATCCGTCTCTTTCAAAGGACGTGCTTAGCGGTTACCAGAACATTCCCGAAGCCGACAGGAAACTGTACTACATGGCTTCAAACATAAACGTCGACATAGAATCGAAACAGAACATACTCGAATCCGACACGTTGTACACGAAGTATTTCGAAATCATAGCCGTGATGGCGCGCGAACTTCAGGTGCTCAACATAGAGCGCGAAATTGACGCGAAGGTACAGGCGTCGATGCAGAAGAATCAGAGAAAGTTTATTGTTCAGGAGCAGATTAAGATACTTCAGGACGAACTCGGCGACAACGACACACTCGATCCCGACCTGATGAAACTGAAGAAGGCGATAGACGAATGCGGAATGCCTGACGCTGTCAGGGAAAAGGCGATGGAGGAATTCGAGAAGATAAAGAAGACCTCTCCTATGTCGCCGGACTTCAGCGTTTCGAGAAACTATCTCGAATGGATGACGTCGGTGCCGTGGAACAAATTCACGGAAGACAACTTCGACCTTAACAACGCGAAGAAGATACTCGACGAAGACCATTACGGTCTTGAAAAGCCGAAGGAAAGGATACTCGAGCTTCTCGCGGTTCTGAAACTTCTCAAGGATAAGAATATAACCAAACCGCCGAAAGGCCAGATTTTATGCTTCGTCGGACCTCCGGGAGTCGGCAAGACATCTCTCGGAAAATCAATCGCTCGCGCATTGAACAGAAAATTCGCGAGACTTTCCGTCGGCGGCGTGAAGGACGAAGCTGAAATTCGCGGTCACAGAAGAACTTATATCGGCTCAATGCCCGGAAGGATTATTCAGGCGATGAAGAAAGCGGGAACGTCGAATCCCGTGATACTCATAGACGAAATCGACAAGATGGGCAATGACTTCCGCGGCGACCCCGCGTCGGCGATGCTGGAAGTTCTCGACCCCGAGCAGAACAACACATTTAACGACCACTATCTCGACATAGATTACGATCTGTCGAACGTTCTTTTCATAACGACGGCGAACGTGCAGTACAACATTCCGCTGGCGCTTCAGGACAGGATGGAAATAATCGAGATGAGGTCATACCTCGATTTCGAGAAAACCAAAATCGCGCAGAGACATATTCTCCCGAAAGAACTCACGGAACACGGGCTTGACGGAGACGAAGTTAAATTTTCCGACGAGTCGATTCAGAAAGTGATACG
>CAIKZJ010000413.1 GCA_903831845.1 uncultured Ignavibacteriota bacterium | reverse complement strand
GTTTCAAAAACAGGATATTTACAGCACGAAGGAGACCCCAAGAAATTTCTGGAAAAGTTCTTTGCCGGGACAGACCTTGAGTTCGATTCGGTTGTTGCAACGGGAAGGAAATTCAGGAATCTTCTGAAAGTCAGAAGCATTTCAGAGCCTGAAGCCATCGAAAATTCAATCAGATTCCTCGGCCTTAACGGAAATAAATTCGCAGTGGCAAGCATGGGAGCCGAGAGCTTCATGGTTTACTGCATAAACCAGGCAGGCAACATCGAGAACGTACTGACAGGCAATAAATGCGCGTCTGGTACAGGAGAATTTTTCCTCCAGCAGATAGGCAGAATGGACCTGAACGTTAAGGAAGCCGTCGAAATATCTGATACGGAGAATCCCTATGCCGTATCGGGCCGCTGCAGCGTTTTCTGCAAGAGCGACTGCACGCATGCCCTAAACAAGGGTATTTCAAAATCGAACGTCGTATCGGGATTAAGCAAAATGCTGGCCGATAAGGCGGTCGAACTGCTCTCCAAACAACGAAATACGAAAGTAATGCTCATCGGCGGCGTTTCGAAAAACCATTCCGTAATCGATTTTATAAAGAAAAAATACCCTGATACCGGTGTAACGGATTATTCCGTGAATTTTGAAGCCCTTGGGGCGGCTATAGAAGGCTTAAACGGCGAGTATGGTATCGATGTGAATGACCTCTTCCTCGACCATAAGCACCAGTTTGCGCATTTAGACCCTCTTTTCAGCGAAAAGGCAAAGGTTGTTTTCAAAAACATAGGAAGGGATATAGCCGTAAACGGGGATGAATGCATACTGGGACTCGATGTCGGCTCGACGACTACGAAAGCGGTTCTTATAAGAACATCGGACAACGCTATCGTTGCTTCAGTATATCTTCGGACTAACGGAAATCCTGTAGAAGCCTCGGTCAATTGCTACAGAGAACTTCAGAAGCAAATATCAGCAGCTATAAAAATAATAGGGTTAGGTGTCACTGGTTCAGGCAGGTTAATAGCATCTCTCCACGCGCTTTCTGACGGCGATGTTAATGAAATCATTGCTCATGCAGTCGCTGCCGCGTATTTCGACAAGGATGTCGATACAATTTTCGAAATCGGCGGGCAGGACGCCAAATATACTCATCTGACTAACGGTATAGCCAGCGATTATGCCATGAACGAGGCATGTTCTGCTGGAACAGGCTCTTTCCTCGAAGAAGCAGCTAAAGAATCGCTCAACATTAAATACACTGAGATCGGCGATATAGCGATGAAAGCCAAAAATCCCATCAATTTTAACGACCAGTGCGCCGCATTTATATCAAGTGATATTAAAAATGCAGGTCATGAGGGTGCTAAAGTCGATGATATTGTCGCAGGACTCGTTTATTCGATTTGCCTTAACTACGTGAACAGGGTGAAAGGCAACAGGCCCGTCGGAAGAAAAGTGTTCATGCAGGGCGGCGTGTGCTATAATAAGGCGATTCCTTACGCCATGTCTATACTCACTGGCAAGGAAATCATCGTTCCGCCCGAACCTGGTCTTATGGGAGCTTTCGGCGTCGCTCTCGAGATTAAAAACAGGATTAACATAGGGCTTTACAGAAGACAGAATTTCGAGCTCGATAAACTTATTGCAAGAGAATTCGCTTATTCAAAATCGTTTACCTGCGCCGGCGGACACGAGAAATGCGATTTGAAATGCTCAATCTCGATGATTGAGGTCGAAGGGAAAAAATATCCCTTTGGCGGGGCTTGCAACAAGTATTATAACGAACGCCATCATATTACCGCTGATACCGAAAGAAATAACCTGGTCAAGGTAAGGCAGAAAATGGTTTATGAGGATTTTATACTTAACGAACCTGCGAAATCTAAGAGGATAGGCGTTTCAAGGAGTCTGCTTACGAATACTCTTTATCCTCTTTACCATAATTTCTTCACAAAACTCGGCTTTGATGTCGTGCTTTCTGACGAGATTGACAGGGAAGGCTCGGATAAGATAAGAAGCTCTTACTGCTATCCCGTCGAAGTGTCTCACGGTTTCTTCCAGAACCTTCTGAAGAAAGACGTCGATTACATTTTCCTTCCGCATGTATCGGAAATGGAAGGCAGGGAAGAGTACAAGTACAACCGCATGTGCGTTTTCGTGCAGGGCGAGACTTACTTCCTGCAGTCTACTTTCCGGGATGAAATAGAATCTGAAGAGAATAGGATAAAAATAATTTCGCCCGTAATAAACCTTTCGGGCGGTTATGATGAGGTCCTGAAGACTTTCGCGAAAATCGGAAAAGAGCTCGGATGTTCCTCGGAAATGTCAGAATCGGCGTTCCGTTCGGCGCACGAAAGCTACAGGGAAATGAAGCGGGCTTTCAAGGCGCAGGGGCGCAAGTTCATTAAAGAGATAGAGAGCGGTAAGGACGAAATAGCTTTTGTTCTTTTCGGAAGGCCGTATAACGCGTTCGCCAAAGAGATTAATCTTAACATACCGCACAAAATAGCGTCGAGAGGATACAGGATAATACCGTTCGATTTTCTCGAGTATGAAGATAAATATTCGTACGAGAACATGTACTGGTACAGCGGCAACGAGATTCTTTCGGCAGCGAGGTACGTGAAAGAACATCCTCAGCTTTACGGAATCTTCATCACGAATTTCTCCTGCGGACCTGATTCTTTCGTAATCCCGTATTTCAGGAAAATTATGGATTCTAAACCTTCGCTCACTCTCGAACTCGACAGCCATTCCGCCGATGTGGGTGTTGAAACAAGAATAGAGGCGGCGATAGACATCATAAAGAATTATATAACGGTTAACAGAGGCAGCATCGAAGAGGAGAAGATACAGAAAGAAATTCTGAAGGTCGTGCATAGGGACAATAACCTGTACGTGCGCGACCATTACGGGAAGGAAATTCCAATCAGGAATAACGACGTTGAAGTCCTTATACCGTCGATGGGAAGGTTCAGCACCGATTCCTTCTCCGCTGTGTTCCGTTCTCTGGGCATTAACAGCAAGCCGCTTCCGGTTCCTACGTTCGAAACGCTCCGGCACGGCAGGGGAGTTGCGACGTGCAAGGAATGCCTGCCGTTCCTGCTGACGACAGGTTCGCTGCTCGAATACATCGAAGCGAACCGCAATAAACACAAGAAGACGCTTTTCTTCATGCCGCACGGCTACGGCCCGTGCAGGCAGGGGCAGTATCACATACGATTGAAGGATATCCTCAACACCAACGGAATAACCAACGCGGGCGTCATATCGATGGACGATGAATCGTCGTTCGCCGATTTCGGAAACGAGTTCTTCACCAGGCAATGGCTCGGACTCATTATCGCGGACAATATCCACGACATCGAAAACGTGCTGGAAGTAAATGCCGAAGATAAAATATACGCGAAAGAGACTGTGAAGAAAGAATGGGATAAGATAGTCCTCGAACTCGAAAAAGGAGATTTCGATTCGATATACAGACAGCTTGAACTTACGGCTGGCGTGCTGAAGAATATAAAAACTAAAGTAAGCCTTAAGGACTCGAAAGTTGTTTCCCTTGTCGGCGAAATATACGTCAGAAGGGAAGAATACTCGCGCCTCGACCTTATTAAGACTCTCAACGAAAACGGTTTTATAGTCCGCACGGCGCCGATTACGGAATACGTTTATTATACGAACTATCTTCAGAAGAAGAACATAGTTAAAGACCTTTCTCTTAAGGAAAAAATGGAGCTGTTCCTTAAGGAGAAGATTCAGATCCGCATTGAGAAGAAGGTGAAAAAGATTCTTTCCTCCTCGGGACTATGCGTCGACGATATGATAGACGTCGAGAAAACCCTGAAATACGGCAGGGAGCTTATATCCGAGAAACTGATAGGGGAAAGCATACTGACCGTCGGCCTCGCTCTGCGCGAGATACTCGACGATACCTGCGGTATCATAACAATAGGCCCGTTCAACTGCATTCCCAGCAGGTTCGCCGAAGGAATCCTAAACAAGGAGATGACTCTTGACGGCAAGTACAGGTTCGGAAGACTGCAGAGAAACGGCTATCCGAAAACTCTTACGAACCTTCCATATCTTCACATAGAAACGGACGGAAACGTGTTTCCGCAGATTACGCAGTCAAAAATTGAGATTTTCATGATTCAGGCGCGAAAACTTCACGCCGAGATGATGAAGGTCAGGAATTCCCACTGAATTTCCTGTCGTTGAAGTATTCTTTCGTATAAGAAAGGTCTATTACAAATCCGATAAAATCATTCATGCATTCCTGCGACATTCCGAAAAATTTCTTATCGAACATTTCCTTTTCGGGTATATCACTTACGTATGACGACAACAGGTCCTTTAATTCGAGCAGCGCGGACGAGAATTCGCTTTTGAGATTGTCGTTTACAATGTCCGAATTTGAGGCGTCGGAGAGAACGTTCACTATGCCGTAAAGGTATTTTGCCCTGAAGATTATATCTCCGAAAAGCTTTTCCTTCCTTTTCGAATTCTCTATAAGCGCGGAAAGCTCAAAAATATTTTTGAGCTTTCCGTTTGAAAAATC
>CAIKZJ010000412.1 GCA_903831845.1 uncultured Ignavibacteriota bacterium | reverse complement strand
CGTATCAGATCTGATCACACGGAATATTTCACCATAAGAAATCCGTGTCATAAAAATAATCACCTCGGATTTTACCGCACTGCGCATTGAAAATTATTATATTTTTTCTTTAAATATTTTTTCGATTTATAAAGGAAAAAAGTAATTCTTTGATATTTTTTACGCGTCCCCGAACTGGCACAAAATTCATTCGTGATTTACCGCGTCCAAAGCCTTAAAACTACGAACGAAAAACACCTGCGGCAAAACACAAAGCGCGTTAATTTTTTATGCACTTCCGTTGTTGTAAAATTTACAAGCGTTTCAAAGGATAACGGGCAGTACAGTCAGTTGTTAAAAGCGTTGCGGAACATATACCGCCTGAAACCCTTTATTGGCAAGGGTCTCGAAGGACAGCATACTGCAAACGCATATAAACAAAACGTTTGAGAACACAGTGATATGACTGCTTTTTTTGTGATTTAAGGCCGCGAATACGAATATTTCTGTGCCAAATATTTTCGGACAAAAAATTTTTCAAAGTCAAGTACAAAATCCGGAAAAAAATTTATTTCCGCTGTTTGATTTTAAATTTATTTCTTTTAAATTACAGTCAACAAATCAAAACAACATTCTTTAAAATAACTTAAACTTTTTCTTAGGGAACACGACAGGTACAGAGTACAATGAGGATTAAAAATTACTTTACAAGTTTACGTTCAATCAACGAAATAGAATACGATAAAAGATCATCCATCATCCGCAATCCCGACGGATCTGTTGTCTTCGAAATGAACAATGTAATTGTTCCCAAACACTGGTCTCAGGTAGCCACAGATATTATCGCGCAAAAATATTTCCGCAAAGCCGGCGTTCCGAAGGCATTGAAAAAAGTTTATGAGGAAGGCGTCCCCGAATGGCTTCAGAGAAGCGAGATTGACACCGAGAGGCTGAACATTCTCGACGAGAAGGAAATGTATTCGGGCGAGAACGACTCGCGCCAGGTGTTCAACAGGCTTGCGGGATGCTGGACTTACTGGGGATGGAAATACAAGTATTTTGACACGGAGGAAGACGCGAAAAACTTCTATAATGAGCTGTTTTTCATGCTTTCTATGCAGTTTTCCGCCCCGAATTCGCCACAGTGGTTCAATACCGGCCTTCACTGGGCGTACGGAATAACCGGACCTTCGCAGGGACATTTTTATGTCGACCCCGATTCAAAAGAGCTTACGCGCTCGACAGACGCGTACTCGCACTGCCAGCCGCATGCATGCTTCATTCAGTCGGTAAGCGATGACCTCGTCAACGAGGGCGGCATAATGGATCTGTGGGTAAGGGAAGCAAGACTTTTTAAATACGGTTCGGGCACGGGCTCAAACTTCTCACAGATAAGAGGTTCAGGAGAAAATTTAAGCGGAGGCGGAAAGTCATCGGGACTCATGTCGTTCCTTAAGATAGGCGACAGAAGCGCCGGAGCAATCAAGTCAGGCGGCACGACAAGGAGAGCCGCGAAGATGGTCGTGCTCGATCTCGATCATCCCGACATCGAAGATTTTATCAACTGGAAAGTTGTAGAAGAAGAAAAAGTAGCCGCGCTCGTTGCCGGCTCGAAGACGCTCAATTACCACCTCAACAAGATACTTGCCGCG
>CAIKZJ010000411.1 GCA_903831845.1 uncultured Ignavibacteriota bacterium | reverse complement strand
TCGTATGTTTTAACGGTGTAAAGAATTCTGTTTCCGCTGAACATAGCATAACGGCACGAAAGAACATCGATATCCTTGTTGTTTGTCATGAATTCATACTGCTTCGCTAAACGGTCAGGCAGTGATATATCGTCACCGTCCATTCTGCCGACGAGTTCGTATCGCGCTTCGGCAAGACCTTTGTTAAGCGTATTACCGAGGCCGGTGTTTTCCGTATTTATAATAAGCCGTATGCGCGTATCGCTGAAAGACTTAATAATGTCGACAGTATTGTCGGTTGAGCAGTCGTCAATAATCAGAAACTCGAAATCGGCGAACGATTGCGCCAGAATGCTCCTGACCGCTGTTTCGACGTATTCGGCATTATTATATGTCGGCATCAGAACAGTAATCATAGCCCCTCCGAATTTATAAGCACGAAGTATCCTTTTGCTCTTCCTGCGCGCGAGTTTAAGCCGAATTCCCGAACGAGCCTGATTCTTTCGCGTCCCGGCTTCAGCGGATTTAGGAACGGCTCGTTCTGAAAAATAAAGAATCCTGATTCGTCGTATCTGACAGTGTCCCGGATTATAGTCGATATATATTTTACATTCTTTTCCCTTATGTAATCGGGTATCTTTTTGTCTTTAAGGTAAACTGCGTATTCACAGCTGCCGGCAAATCCGTCGCCGTCAATTATTTTTCTGTTCGAAAAGAATGATACAATTCCTGAATAATCGAACTGATAGATCAGGTCGTTTACTCCCGTTGCCGTTTCCAGTTTTTTGCCGTAATCATACGTATGCTGCCACTTGTATTCCGAAAATCTTGTGAAGTATAAAAGTCCGGCAGTTATAAAAATCAAAAAAAATACCGGCGTATAGTTCGTTATCCTGTTTCTGAATTTGTAAATACCGGAAAACATCAGAGCCGAAAAAAACAGCGGCGGAGTAAGGTACCATTCCCTGATATTGTACCTGTTGAACAAAAGATGAATGATTATGTTCAGAACGAAACCAAGCGAAGCATAGAACACAAACCTGGATATCCGTTCTTCCGTTTTACGGATCAGTATTCCTGCCGCAGCGAGAACCGCTGCGAGAATTATTAATTTCGGAGTCTGGTTCAAAAGGAAAACAGGATTCGAAAAAAGCTCTTTAATATTTATCGCGATAACCGAAGAAGGAAAAGAGCTTAATACTGACATTGTCACAGGAAACGCATTGCCTGTATATACAAGATTGAAAATGAAATATGCGGAAGCTGTTACTGAAACGAAAACGATATTGTAAGCAAGGGATGTTTTCCTTTTAACCGCGTCTCCCGTTATGAAATCCGCGAATATTAATAAAGGAATTAGCGACCACAGGTAATCGATTCGGGAAAGGAATAAAAGAGAAATAAGTGCAGCATACGTGATTTGTTTTTTCCCTTCCTGCTCTCCGGATTTATTGCGGACAATAAGCATCAGAAGCAGGCAGGTGATATGGCTTTCGAGCCCGAAGTCTCTTATAAATACAAAGGCGGCGCTCCAAAGGATGAACACAGTAAATTTAATTTGCCGGTTTTCCTCTTTTTTAAAAAAACTGAACGCAAAAAAAGCCGTAACGTGAATTATTGCAATATGAAGCAGGCAGGTAATCCTGTAAAGAGCTTCCGGGCTCATCGCAGTGAACATTTTTGCAAATGAGAAGAGACTTGCAAGAAGGAACATGTAGAGGGGATGAAACCCGCTCGTTTTTCCGAGTCCGTCAAACGTCAGTCCGAGCCCTTCGGAAAAATTTTTTGATATTTTCAGGTAGAAAAATGAGTCGTCGCTGGCAAAATTCAGCATGTATTCAAAGGGCAGCGAAAGAGACAGAACGCAAAAAAAAATCAACGAAAACGCAAAGAATAAGTAATATTTGACCTGTAATTTTGCCATTATTTATTTAATATAAATATCATTTTAATATATTAACATACAATAAAATCGAATGGGAGGATGTTAAATCCTTAATGGCGTTATTTGCCCCTTATAAATATAAATTTGTCGCACTTCTCGGGACGGGAGGGAAATCTGTTCTTGAGGCGGGAGCCGCAAACGGCAGCCCGGAAATGTTCTTCCGTTATTGCAAAGGATATGAATACGATGCTGTCGATATCACGAAAGAATGCGTTTCTGAAAAGGGTATGAAACTGGTAAACAAGTTTTTTATCGCCGACCTGGAAAAGGACGGACTTGAGGAAATACCCTCCGGGTATTATGATTACGTAACCGTTGCGCACGTTATAGAGCATCTCGAAAACGGAGAAGAGGCGGTTAAAAATCTGTCAAGGAAACTGAAGACCGGCGGCCTGATGTATATCGAATATCCGTCGGAAAAATCAGCACGGTTTCCGTCTATGAAAGGCACTCTTAATTTTTACGACGACCCGACGCATAAAAGATTTTACGACATTCAGGCGCTTATGTCCCTGCTAGTAAACGAAGGGTTTGAAATTCTAAGAAGCGGAATAAAACGCGACATATTCAGAATTATAGGAATACCGTTCATGGTGATTAAATCCCTGCTGATGCTCGGATACATAAGAGGCAGCGCCTTCTGGGACCTGTTCGGATTTGCGGAGTACATTCTTGCAAGGAGGGTGAAGTGAAAAGCGTGCTTATAATATCGGCTAACGCGCTCGGGGACACTTATCTTTCCTCGTCTGCTTTAATCCCGTTGAAGGAAATGCTTGGCAATGTCTCCGTTGACCTGCTGACCCTAAGGGATTGCGGAATATTCACAGGATATCTCGGATATGACAATGTGTTTTTTGTCGAACGCCGAAGCGCTGCCGAACTGTTCAGGATACGGAAATTTCTTGCCGTAAGGGAATACAATTACGTGTTCTCTTTTTTTCCGGGAAGGATGAATTCGCTGCTTGTAATGCAGTCGCTGTCGAAAAACAAATACTATTATAAAAACATATTAAGGGTAGAAGACTGGTATAAGAATCCGCAATCCGTGTATTTTAACGCGCAGAAAACCGGACTGGCATGGGAACCGCCGATGAATTATCTCGAAAGGATAAATCTGCTGCTTGGTTCGGCATTCGGTACGGACTTTGAGGTTAAAAAGCCGCTGTTCTCGTTTCCTGTAAGCCCCGAAAAGGAAAATCCGGGCGAAGTGCTCATAAATTTCTCCTCGCGTGAGGAAAGCAGAAGTCTCGACAGGAAACTTGTTATGGAATTATCGGAGTATATCTTCAGGGTTTTCGGAAGACGCGTCTGCATACTGGATTTCAGGAATGAAATTACCGAAAGACCGGATTTCGCGGTATTTCCGGAAAATTATGATTTCAGCGGAATCATGAACAGGGTTGTATCTTCGGAACTCTTCATATCCGTCGATTCGTTCTTGATTCATCCGGCCGAAGCATACGGCGTGAATTTGCTGGGTTTATTCGGACCCACGAATCCGGGCTCCGTGCTTTCTTCGCCTAAAAAAGAATTTATAAGAATAAACCCGTTAAAGGATTTAAAACTGGAAGATGTTATTCCTTCCGTCAGGAAAATGCTTGGAGAAGAATGAAGAAAAGAATTCTGAATACTGAAATTGAATTTGCCGGTTATGCGGAATTAAAACAGTTGATTCTCGCTAAAGCGGTATCGGGCGAAAAGTATTCCGTAACGTATGCCAATTCGCATGTATGCATATCGGCGCTCAATAACACAGCGCTTAATAACAGTATTTGCAAATTTGATCTGGTACACCCCGACGGAATCGCTGTTCATGCAGCGCATAAATTTCTTTACAGACCGGGAAATGCGGCTGTGCGTGTTAACGGAACAGATCTCTACGAAATTCTTTTTAAAGAAGGTGAAGGACTAAATTGTTTTATCCTCGGCAGTTCACCGGCTGCTGCCGGAAATCTGAATCAGAAAAAAGATAATAAGTTAAAAATATGCGGCCAGTTATCGGACCCGGATGACGGAAAAGCGGTGGGTATTATCAATAATTCCGGCGCGGACATACTGTTCGTGGCTCTGGGCACGCCCATTCAGGAGCAATGGATAATAAATAACCGTGACGCGGTAAACATACCGGTTATAATGGCAACGGGAAGCGGTATAGATATTATTTCAGGCAAAAAAAACAGGGCTCCGTTGATGATGCGAAAAGCAGGTCTTGAATGGCTTTTCAGACTTTTTTCTGAACCAGGCAGACTGTGGAAAAGGTACCTTGTTATGAATCCGGTTTTTATATTTAAAGTTATAGTGCAAAAACTTAAATTGAATCAAAAACATGGAAATACGTAGATGAAGCGTATTTTACTCTTACTAATATTGTCTGCAAATCTCGCGTTTTCCCAGAATTACAACTGGATTACTCCGAACAAGACTTATCTCAAAATGTACGTTGCTGAAGACGGCATTTACAGGATAAACAAAACGGACTTTACGCTTGCAGGTGTCGTTACTTCTTCCATCGACCCGCGCACGGTCAAGGTGATTTACAAAGGCTCGCAGATACCGGTTTATTTCTTCGGTGAGCAGGACGGCGTTTTTGACGATAACGATTATTTTGATTTTTACGGTAAAAGAAATTACGGAGGAACGACTTTAACTTATAAGGCGACTAATGATACGGTCAGCATCGTCGATTATACAACCGATGAATACTTTAATCCGTATTCCGATACATCCTGCTACTGGGTAGACTGGGGCGGCTCGAACGGACTGCGCTTCACGGATTACGGATATACATCCTCAACTGTATTTCCGAACCAGTATTATTATTCGAAAATGCAGTTCGAAAAGGATTCTGTGTTCTGGCTGGGCGAACACCGCTCCAACGACGATTACAGATGGTTCAACACGGAAAAGATTTCCGGCGAAGGATGGTTCTGGAAAGAACTTATGTACGGTAATACAACTCTAACTGCCTCGTTCAGCATTAATAATTTGTATGCATTGCCGCAGAACGTTTCTTTTAAAATATTTGCTTATCCGAATTCATATTCCGATACAATCTTCAACGAGCACAGCCTGATTATAAAAGTAAACGGCGCTAACGTAGATACGCTTTACACCAACGACTATAACAGGATTGACACTTCCGTGCAGTTTTCGTCGTCCGTCCTTGTTTCCGGACTCAATCAGATTTCAGTAATTTATAAGGGCGCCGGAACCTATGTCGGACACATGTTCCTTGATAATTTCAGCATACAGTATCCGGCGAAGTTCGAGTTTCTAAACAATAATATTTCTTTCAGCCCGGGGCTCTCCGATACTTCGGCAAAAGTTTTTAAAGTCAAAGGTCTTGTCACCGGAAACGATGTCAATATTTACGACGTAAAGAACAATTTAAGAATAACTGTATCTTCATCTTCATCCGATACGCTGATTTTTTCGGGAAAAGGTAACGGACAGTTTGAAGTGGCAAATGCGTATATCACAAAAAAACCGTTCAGGATAAAACAAAGACTCGTTTCCGACCTTCTTGCCGCATCGAACGGAGCCGACTATCTTATAATTTATAGTAAACTTCTTGAACAGCCGTCGGAACAGCTGAAACAGTACAGGAATTCCCATGACGGGTTCAGGACGTTCAAAGCGGAGATACAGGATATTTATGATATCTTTAATTACGGAATGGAAAGTCCGGTTGCCGTAAGGAATTTCGTTAAATATGTTTATGACAGCTGGCAGCAGCCGAAACTAAAGTATCTTTGCCTGATGGGAAGAGGCTCTCTCGACCCGAAAGGAAATTCTCCGTCGTCGCACTATTACGCGAACCTCGTGCCAGTCTACGGCGACCCGCCGTCGGACGGGTACTACGTTAACTTCGGCGCATATCCGGGAACGTACTATCAGCAGATAGCAGTGGGAAGAATTCCCGCTCTCACTTCGTCCGAAGCTTCTGATATCGTCAACAAAACCATAGCTTACGAGAACCAGTCGTCGAACCCGGAGAATTTTTTCAAAACGTTCGTGTTCGTTACGGGCGGGCAGAACAGATCCGAACAGATTCAGTTTTCGGGTCAGTCAGAATCGTTCATAAATACTTATTTTCTTCCTTCGCCCGTTTCGGGATATCCCGTTAGAATTTACAGAAACGATTCAACCGGCGGGGTGACATACAGTTACTCGGATTCAATCAAGAACGCCCTTAACAGGGGAAGCCTTATAACAAATTACATGGGTCATGCCGGAACGACGACCTGGGACACGGGACTTGAAGATCCGGGAATACTCGCCAATCAGAACCGGCTCTCGCTAATATTCAGCATGACTTGTTACACGGGGAGAAATGCGGAAACGGAATACAGAAGTTTCGGCGAAAAGTTCCTGAATCTTCAGAACAGGGGCGCAATAGGATTTATCGGTACTACGGGGTGGAGCTTTTCAGGTTCGGGAAATACTCTTAACGGTTATCTGTTCGAAGGTTTTGCGCATGATACGCTGAGACGCGCCGGCGACATTTTAAAGAAGGCGTCCGTTTACCTTTATTCGGATCCGATAAGTTTCGCTACAAGGAACACGATAAACTGTTACAGCCTTCTAGGCGACCCCGCAGCCACGCTTCTTATTCCCAAATACCCGGAATACGCGATCGATTTGTCGAACTATAAACTCTCAAACCCGTTTCCTTCCGTCAGAGAGCAGATAACGCTTTCGGTCTATCCGAGAAACCTCGGCATATATTCGGATTCACTGAAGGTCAGATTCACGCTTTCGAAAAACAGCGCAAGCGTACGGGTGAAGGATACTCTGATACGCGGTTTCGGTTTTATCGATACTGTAAATTATGTTTTTTCTATCGATTCAGCGGGAAATTATTCTATGAATATTTTTCTCGATCCCGATCACTGGAACACAAAGGAAATAAGAACGAACAACGGGATAACATTCCCGATAAACCTGAAAAATCTTTCATACATTCCGCTTAAGCCTGTCGATAACGAAGTCGTGAGCGGAGACTCTGTTTTCATAACAGGAATAAATCCTAATGTAAGCAGGGGAAACAGCGTAAAACTCTTTTTGCAGGTCGATACGAGCGCGACATATTCGTCGTCCCTTAACAGAACATTTTTTACAACGAATGTTCAGGGTGTTATTACAAGGTTCGGCTATGCTGTTCCCGTAAAAGACAGCAATACTGTATACTATTTCAGGATGAACTCGGTTATCAATAACACCGATACGTCGGGATGGT